>AQTU01000008.1:0-71996 GCA_000385835.1 Streptococcus mitis 13/39
CAAATTGTGAGATACTAGTACGGTATTATTTTTAAGGAGAAAGAATCATGAAAATCAAAAAATGGCTTGGTGTAGCAGCCCTTGCTACAGTCGCAGGTTTGACTCTTGCAGCTTGCGGAAACTCAGAAAAGAAAGCAGACAATGCAACAACTATCAAAATCGCAACTGTTAACCGTAGCGGTTCTGAAGAAGCTCGTTGGGATAAAGTTCAAGAATTAGTTAAAAAAGACGGTATTACTTTGGAATTTACAGAGTTCACAGACTACTCACAACCAAACAAAGCAACTGCTGACGGCGAAGTAGACTTGAACGCTTTCCAACACTATAACTTCTTGAACAACTGGAACAAAGAAAATGGAAA
Organism: Streptococcus mitis 13/39; assembly: GCA_000385835.1. Lineage (GTDB taxonomy): Bacteria > Bacillota > Bacilli > Lactobacillales > Streptococcaceae > Streptococcus > Streptococcus mitis_AI. Next base: position 362 of record AQTU01000008.1, read on the forward strand.
AGACCTTGTAGCGATTGCAGATACTTACATCTCTCCAATCCGCCTTTACTCAGGTTTGAATGGAAGTGACAACAAGTACACTAAAGTAGAAGACATCCCAGCAAACGGAGAAATTGCTGTACCGAACGATGCTACAAACGAAAGCCGCGCGCTTTACTTGCTTCAATCAGCTGGCTTGATTAAATTGGACGTTTCAGGAACTGCTCTTGCAACAGTTGCTAACATCAAAGAAAATCCAAAGAACTTGAAAATCACTGAATTGGACGCTAGCCAAACAGCTCGTTCATTGTCATCAGTTGACGCTGCTGTTGTAAACAATACCTTCGTTACAGAAGCAAAATTGGACTACAAGAAAGCACTTTTCAAAGAACAAGCTGATGAAAATTCAAAACAATGGTACAACATTATCGTTGCGAAAAAAGATTGGGAATCATCACCAAAAGCTGACGCTATCAAGAAAGTTGTTGCAGCTTACCACACAGATGAGGTGAAAAAAGTTATCGAAGAAACATCAGACGGTTTGGATCAACCAGTTTGGTAATAAGAAACAGGGAGGTGGGAGAGAAAATTCCACCTCTTGCTTTTGTATAGAGCATGGATTGTCAGGAAGAGTAGTTCATAGAAAGGTAGAGAGAATATGGTTTTTCCTAGCGAACAAGAACAGATTGAAAAATTTGAAAAGGATCAGGTAGCCCAGCATTATTTTGAGGTTTTGCGTACCTTGATTTCTAAGAAGTCGGTCTTTGCCCAACAGGTTGGACTTAAGGAAGTCGCAAACTATCTGGGGGAGATTTTCAAGCGTGTTGGGGCTGAAGTGGAGATTGATGAGACTTACACGGCGCCTTTTGTCATGGCGCATTTCAAGAGTTCGCGTCCAGACGCCAAGACCCTGATTTTCTATAACCACTATGACACTGTGCCAGCGGACGGGGATCAGGTCTGGACGGAGGATCCCTTTACACTTTCGGTCCGCAATGGCTTCATGTATGGGCGTGGGGTTGACGATGATAAGGGTCATATCACAGCTCGTTTGAGTGCTTTGAGAAAATACATGCAACACCATGATGACCTGCCTGTCAATATTAGTTTTATCATGGAGGGAGCGGAGGAATCGGCTTCGACAGACCTAGATAAGTATCTAGAAAAACATGCGGATAAACTCCGTGGTGCAGATTTGTTGGTCTGGGAACAAGGAACCAAAAATGCCTTGGAACAGCTGGAAATTTCTGGTGGGAATAAGGGGATTGTGACCTTTGATGCCAAGGTTAAAAGTGCTGATGTGGATATCCATTCTAGTTATGGTGGGGTTGTGGAATCAGCTCCCTGGTACCTTCTTCAAGCTCTACAGTCTCTTCGTGCCGCAGATGGCCGTATCTTGGTTGAAGGCTTGTACGAAGAAGTTCAAGAGCCAAATGAACGTGAATTGGCCTTGGTGGATACCTATGCTCAACGCAATCCAGGGGAAATCAGCCAGATTTATGGTTTGGAATTGCCTCTCTTACAAGAGGACCGCGTAGCCTTTCTAAAACGATTCTTTTTTGAGCCAGCCCTTAATATCGAAGGGATTCAGTCAGGTTATCAAGGGCAAGGAGTTAAAACGATTTTGCCAGCAGAAGCCAGTGCTAAGCTAGAGGTTCGTTTGGTTCCTGGTCTAGAACCGCATGATGTTCTGGAAAAAATTCGGAAACAGCTAGACAAAAATGGCTTTGATAAGGTAGAATTATACTATACCTTGGGAGAGATGAGCTATCGAAGCGATATGAGCGCACCAGCCATTCTCAATGTAATCGAGTTGGCCAAGAAATTCTATCCACAGGGCGTTTCAGTCTTGCCGACGACAGCAGGGACAGGGCCTATGCATACGGTCTTTGATGCCCTAGAGGTGCCAATGGTGGCCTTCGGTTTAGGGAATGCCAATAGCCGAGACCACGGTGGAGATGAGAACGTGCGAATCGCCGATTACTACACCCATATTGAATTAGTAGAGGAGCTGATTAGAAGCTATGAGTAGAGATATTATCAAGTTAGATCAGATCGATGTGACTTTTCATCAAAAGAAGAGAACCATCACAGCGGTCAAGGATGTGACTATTCACATCCAAGAAGGGGATATCTACGGAATCGTTGGATATTCTGGAGCAGGGAAATCAACCCTTGTACGGGTAATTAACCTTTTGCAAAAGCCATCTGCAGGCAAAATTACCATTGACGACGATGTGATTTTTGATGGTAAGGTGACCTTGACGGCAGAACAGTTGCGTCGTAAACGTCAGGATATCGGGATGATTTTCCAGCATTTTAACCTCATGAGTCAAAAGACTGCAGAGGAGAATGTAGCCTTTGCCCTTAAACATTCTGGACTCAGCAAGGAAGAAAAGAAGGCTAAAGTAGCTAAGTTGTTGGATTTGGTTGGCTTGGCGGACCGTGCTGAAAACTACCCTTCACAACTATCTGGAGGGCAAAAACAGCGTGTAGCCATTGCGCGTGCCTTGGCAAATGATCCAAAAATCTTGATTTCAGACGAGTCAACTTCTGCCCTTGACCCTAAGACAACCAAGCAGATTTTGGCCTTGTTGCAAGATTTGAACCAAAAATTAGGCTTGACCGTTGTCTTGATTACGCATGAAATGCAGATTGTCAAAGACATCGCCAATCGTGTAGCAGTTATGCAGGATGGGCATTTGATTGAAGAGGGCAGCGTCCTTGAAATCTTCTCAGACCCTAAACAACCTTTGACTCAAGACTTTATCTCAACAGCTACAGGTATTGACGAAGCCATGGTCAAAATCGAGAAGCAAGAAATTGTGCAAAACCTGTCTGAAAATAGTCTCTTAGTGCAACTCAAGTATGCGGGTGCTTCGACAGACGAGCCACTTTTGAATGAATTGTACAAGCATTATCAAGTGACGGCTAATATCCTCTATGGGAATATCGAAATTCTCGATGGTACTCCTGTTGGAGAATTGGTTGTGGTCTTGTCAGGTGAAAAAGCAGCGCTAGCAGGTGCCCAAGAAGCCATTCGTCAAGCAGGCGTACAACTAAAAGTATTGAAGGGAGGACAGTAAGATGGAATCATTGATTCAGACCTATTTGCCAAATGTCTATAAGATGGGCTGGGCTGGTCAGGCAGGCTGGGGAACAGCCATCTACCTAACCCTCTATATGACAGTTCTTTCCTTCATCATCGGAGGGTTCTTAGGGCTAGTTGCTGGTCTCTTCCTTGTCTTGACAGCACCAGGTGGTGTCTTGGAAAATAAAGTCGTTTTCTGGATTTTGGATAAAATCACTTCTATTTTCCGTGCGGTTCCATTTATCATTCTCTTGGCAGTCTTGTCACCCTTCTCTCATCTAATCGTAGGAACAAGCATTGGTCCAAATGCGGCTATCGTACCGCTATCTTTTGCAGTCTTTGCCTTCTTTGCCCGTCAAGTACAGGTGGTATTGGCTGAGCTAGATGGTGGTGTCATTGAGGCGGCTCAAGCTAGCGGAGCGACCTTCTGGGACATCGTGGGAGTTTACCTATCCGAAGGTCTTCCAGATTTGATCCGTGTGACGACTGTGACCTTGATTTCCCTTGTTGGGGAAACAGCTATGGCGGGGGCAGTTGGAGCTGGTGGTATCGGTAACGTAGCCATCGCTTATGGATTTAACCGCTACAATCACGATGTGACCATCTTGGCAACCATCATTATCATTTTGATTATCTTTGCAATCCAATTCTTGGGAGACTTCTTGACCAAGAAATTAAGCCATAAATAAAAAGAGCCGTGTGGCTCTTTTTTAGTAATCAGATTTTCTGTGCCAATTTTTTACTCAAGGCTTGTCCAATCAGGGCACCCACTAGGGCTCCGATGACAATACTTGCGATAAATAGAAGGATGGTTCCAGGGTTTGGCGCAACCATGATACGGTCGATATATTCTTGGGATTTTCCTCTTGCTAGAAGGGTTGCCATATAGGTTTTGGGCGCAATCCACATAAGTAAGATTGGTCCTGATGTGCTAAAGGCAAAGAGAATAAAAGAAAGGAAGTTCTTTGTTTGATCTTTATATTTTCCTAAAAGAGCTACTCCATCTGCTAGGAGGCCACAGATAATTCCAGGAAGGAAGGCACCGGCACCGTGTTTAGTTCCCAAGAAAAAGAGAGCAATAACAAGGCCGATAGTGGTAATGGCTCCAAAGCGCGGAACTTTTGCGACCAGGATCATATAGACGCTACCGCCGACAAGGGCAGTAAAGGCAGGCGCATAAAACATGTTTCCAGTTTGGTCAAAGAGATTGCCTAAAAGGACACCAATCCCCATGCAGAGGAAGTAAAGAACTGCAAAAAGAAGTGTAGTTAAGATAGATTTTTTCATGAATTGTCTCCTGATAATTTTTTCACAATTCTCATTTTACCATGGTTTGATGGGATTGTAAATGGATACTAGAAGTTTTTGAAAACGCTTGAAATATGATATAATAGTTTCATAGTTATTTTTAGGAGGATATCATGGGGAGATTTTTAGACTTTGTCTTTAATCGTTTCTTTTTAGGGATGATTGCGACGGCCTTCTTTTGGCTATTGACCTTGGTGGGAGGGATTATCCTTGGTCTAGCGCCGGCTAGTGCTACCTTGATGAGCTTGTATGCAGAACATGGTTATAGCTTTCGGGAATACAGTTTGAAGGAGGCGTGGTCTCTTTATAAGCAAAATTTAGTCTCAAGCAACCTGATTTTCTATAGCTTTTTAGGGGTGGATCTAGTTTTGGTCTATGGCCTGTATCTCTTGGTGCAATTGCCTCATCAGACTATTATTCATTTGATTGCGACCTTTTTGAATGTCCTAGTAGTTGCCTTGATCTTTTTGGCTTATACAGTATCTTTGAAATTACAAGTTTATTTTGATTTGTCCTATCGAAATAGTCTCAAACTATCCTTGATTGGCATCTTTATGAGCCTAGCAGCTGTGGCCAAGGTTCTCCTTGGGACAGTGTTACTTGTGGCAATTGGTTACTATATGCCTGCCCTACTTTTCTTTGTAGGAATTGGGATGTGGCATTTCTTTATCAGTGATATGTTGGAACCGGTCTATGAAAGTATCCATGAAAAATTGGCGACAAAATAGAATGAAGCAGTTTTGGCTACATACGCTTCTAAGAACCTACAGTTCAGTGATGATGATTATTATTGCGAGTTTTGCAATCTTACTCTCTTACGCTGACTGGGATTCACGGGAAAAGGAAGCTCAAAGAGTAGCCCAACGTGTAACCACTCGAACAGTCGATGAGGTGGAGTATTATTATCGGGAGTCAGCCCAGCTGGCGCAAGATTTAGTAGCCAATCAAGACCGGATACAAGGAGTTTATAAGTACTTTAGCTTGTCAACTTCTGAGTACTTTTATTGGCTGTTGGAGCATCAAGCAGCTTCTTCAACTTCTATTTCTCTGTATGAAAACATTGATGATCTTTATGTCCAAAATGACTCTATAACGGGTGTTGCAATCGTCTTGCAGGATTTTAAAGAAGTTTATGTGTCAACAAGGGATAAAAGAAGTGGTCATATCTTGCCTGCTGAGGCCTTTAAACCAGAGGCCAATAGTTTTGGCATTCCTGTTCTGGACCCAGCAACGGATCAATCTATAGGAGTGATATACATCTCCTTAGATCCAGAAGTTTTATATCATGCCATTGACAATACCCGAGGTCATATTCCGATGGCTGTTACTGTGACATCACCATTTGATACGGAGATTTTTCATATTGGTGAGAGGGTCAATAGGGAACATGAGAACTGGTTTGTCGGTTTGACTTCTCATGGCTATCAGGTTCAGGTGGCAGTTCCTAAAAACTTTGTTTTACAAGGAACAGTGGCTAGTTCTGCTTTGATTGTGGGCTTGAGTCTTCTCTTTATTGTCATTCTCTATCTGACTTTGAGGAAGACCTTTGCGAACTACCAAAAGCAGGTAGTGGATTTGGTGGATTCTATTCAAGCTATTGCCCAAGGGGAGGAAGGTCTTCGCATCGATACGCTTGAAAAGGATCAGGAGTTGCTCCTAATCGCGGAGACGACCAATGATATGTTGGATCGATTGGAAAAGAATATCCATGATATTTATCAGTTAGAGCTTAGTCAAAAAGATGCCAATATGCGAGCCTTACAGGCTCAAATCAATCCTCATTTTATGTATAATACGCTGGAGTTCTTGCGCATGTATGCAGTCATGCAGAGTCAAGATGAGTTGGCAGATATCATTTATGAGTTCAGTAGCCTGTTGCGTAACAATATTTCTGATGAAAGAGAGACTCTTCTCAAACAGGAATTAGAATTTTGCCGTAAATACAGCTATCTCTGCATGGTTCGTTATCCCAAGTCCATTGCCTATGGTTTCAAGATAGATCCAGAGTTAGAGAATATGAAGATTCCCAAGTTTACCTTGCAACCGCTGGTAGAAAATTATTTTGCGCATGGTGTTGACCATAGACGGACAGATAATGTGATTAGCATTAAAGCTCTTAAACAGGATGGATTTGTGGAAATTTTAGTGGTCGATAATGGCCGTGGGATGTCGGCTGAAAAGCTAGCAAATCTCCGAGAAAAATTAAGTCAGAGACAGTTTGAACACCAAGCCAGCTATAGTGGTCAAAGGCAGTCTATCGGGATTGTCAATGTACATGAGCGTTTTGTGCTCTATTTTGGGGACCGCTATGCTATTACTATAGAATCTGCAGAGCAAGCAGGTGTTCAGTATCGTATTACAATTCAAGATGAGTAGAAAGGGAGAAAATGTATAAAGTATTATTAGTAGATGATGAGTACATGGTGACAGAAGGTCTGAAACGTTTGATTCCTTTTGATAAGTGGGATATGGAGGTCGTCGCAACAGCCAGTCATGCTGATGAAGCCATGGAATATGTTCAGAAAAATCCTGTCGATGTAGTCATTTCCGATGTCAATATGCCCGACAAAACAGGGCTTGATATGATTTGGGAGATGAAAGAAATCTTACCAGATGCTGCCTATATCCTGCTCTCAGGTTATCAGGAATTTGATTACGTAAAAAGAGCAATGAACCTTAGTGTGGTGGACTATCTGGTCAAACCTGTTGATAAGGTAGAGTTGGGAAATCTGCTGGAGAAGATTGCAGGTCAGCTCGGCGAGAGAGGAAAGAAAAGTCAGATCCTCAGTCAAGATTTAGACGAGGCTGGATTTGTTAGTTATCTAGGAGGTAAGGAGAATTGGTGGATAGGCCTATCCAAGGAAAAACAAGGCTCTTTCACCATTCCCTACTATGTATTGGGTCAAGACTGGCAGATTTTTATTTCTGACCAACTCCTAGATGGTTTAGTCGTTACTCCCTTTGAAGCTCCTTATCAGGAACACTTTGAACGCTGGAAGCTGAATGCTGAGAAAGCCCTCTTTTACGGTTCTGTAAATCTAAAACAGTCTGAGAGTCTCTTTGCCTATTACGAACCGATTTATAGGGTTATCATTCAGGGAAATCTCAATCAAATCGTAGAAGAGTTAAATCTCTTGGAGAAGGTGGTTCTTGAAAATACACCGCGTGTTCCGATTACCAAACAGCTTTTTATCCAGTTTGTCATGGATGTCTTTCATTTGTTTGAACATCTAAAGGCTGATGATTTGACGGATATTGTCAAAACGATTCATGCTATTCAAACCTTCGATGAATTGGTTCCTTATATCAAGGAAACTCTGACCCGATTCTTTGGACAATATCGGATGAATGAAAATGTGGTTAGTGTGCTAGAAGTCATTGGGCGTGATTATCAGAAAGAACTTTCTCTCAAGGATATTAGTAAGGATCTTTTTATCAATCCTGTCTATCTGGGGCAGTTGATTAAGCGAGAAACCAATTCGACCTTCGCAGAGCTTTTAAACAAACAACGCATTAAGGCTGCCCAACAACTTTTGCTTTCAACTAGTGACAGTATCGAAGATATTTGTTATGCTGTTGGTTACAGTAATGTTGGATATTTCTATAAAGTGTTCCGAAAATTGTGCGGAAAATCGCCAAAAGCCTACCGAAAACAGGTAGAAAATACACTATAATATTTGTATCCCTTTACAAAAAGTGCTATAATATCAATAATAATATCAGGAGGTTCTATCATGAAAAAGAAACCAATCTATCTATGGGTATTACTGATTTTTTCAGCCTTACTCTCAGCATTGTCACTATTTGGAATCATATCTCCAGTACCTACTGCGGAGAGTATGAACAATCTAGAAACATCAGCATCAGGTGTTAATGCTACTTATGCTAAGGAGCTCGTTGCTTACACCATTAAGGTATCGGAGCATGGTCATTCTATCTTCAGCATTCTCTTGGTTGTCTTATCTGTTATTCTGGTTGTTGTGTCTTTGGTTTTCCTTGTTCGTAAAAACATACAATTGGCTAACTACACTTATCTTGCTTATGTCTTCGTTGCCATCGTTGGTTCTATCTACAACTTTATCGGCATTCAGGATGCGGTTTTACTTTTTACAGACCCTAACATCCGTATGGGAGCGGAGCTTGGTGCCAAAGGTTCTGCTATTTTTGGGATCGTACTCAATGTTATCTTCCTAGCAATCGTCTTCTATAAAATGTGGCGTCAGCAAAAAGCCTTGGCGGAAGAAGAGGAAACAGAAGAACTTGCCTAAGTATTGACAAAAAAGAACTATCAAGTTACAATCTTGGTAGTTATTTTTTATGATTCAAAAAAGGAAGGAGAGCATGAAAAAAGTTTCCTTGGTCTACATCAGTCTGAGCGGAAATACGGAGAGTTTCGTAACACGATTGAAGGCTTACCTATTAGAACAGTATGAGAACATTGAAGTAGAAAAAATTCATATTAAAGACCTAGTTAAGGAAGGAGAGACCTTCTTTGAAATGGCCAATCCTTATGTTGCCTTCCTACCAACTTACCTAGAAGGTGGGAATGGCGTGGATAACGGAGATGTCGAGATTTTGACGACACCAGTGGGAGATTTTATCGCCTATGGTGACAATGCTAGTAAGTGTTTTGGTGTGGTTGGTTCAGGAAATCGTAACTTTAATAACCAATACTGCCTGACAGCCAAGCAATATAGTCAACGTTTTGGCTTCCCTGTATTGGCTGATTTTGAAATGCGAGGTATGCTGGGAGATATCAAACGTGTCGCAGCGATTATCGCAGATTTGTATGAGTTGGAAAGTTGAGCTGATAACGATCTTTCAATCATTAGAAGAAAGAACTTATTATATCCCCCTCTATAGCAGAGATGAAAATTACCTATAAACTTTTTAATATAAATGTTATTTGCTATAGTTGGAAGATAAAAATTATGCCCTAAAAAAACCGAGAAGCTTTCTTCTCGGTTTTTGATTATTTCAATTGATCTGTAATGTCTTTTGATAGCAACATTCCCAGATGATAAGTTTTATTGATGTAAGCAATGACATCATTGATATTTTCAGTCGTGTGAATTTTCTCTTTGATGTCAGCCCTAAATGTTTCATCCTTTAAAAGTTGTTCTTGGTAGAGCCTTTGAAGTCTCTCCTTCTCGTACTTATTGAGCAGAAAAAGGAAAACCAAGCTAATTACAACGAGGATATAAGCATATTGGCTCATAGGATATCTCCCTGTATGATAAAGAAGTAGTGAGTAGATTGAATTAGTGAAGCGCCTAGCCAAATCTCTGATAGGATTTGGCGTTAGTTACTTAGATTGTTTTGCAATCAAGTAATTTAAAATATTACGACATGAACCAAACCAAATCGATATTATTTGGTTTGGTGAGTTAGTGAAGCGTTTAGGCAATTCGCCATATAGCGATTGCCGTCAAGAGACTAGGAACTTTAGTTACAGTCTCTTGTAACGATTTACATCTTCTCAGGTGCTTCTACTCCAAGCAAGCGAAGGGCTTCTTTGAGAACGACTGCGGTTGCGTAGCTGAGGGCTAGACGGCTGTCGCGTTCTGGGCTTTCATCCAAGATGCGCGTATGTGCATAGTATTTGTTAAAGGCTTGAGCCAGGCTAATTGCAAATTTAGCAATGATAGAAGGTTCAAAGTTATCCGCCGCACGGTTGATAATACGTGGGAAGTCTTGGATGAGTTTGATGATTTCCCAACTTTCAGCATCATTCAAGCTATAGTTGCTAGCTGTTTCTGGTTTGAAATCCGCTTTGCGTAAGATAGATTGGATACGAGCGTAGGCGTATTGAACGTAAGGTCCAGTTTCACCCTCGAAGGATACCATAGCCTCTAGGTCGAAGTCGTATCCATTTGTACGGTCGGTCTTAAGGTCATAGAATTTAATGGCTCCAACCCCAACAGCATGCGCTACTTGGTCTTTGTTTTCCAATTCAGGATTTTTAGCCTCGATTTGGGCTTTGGCACGGCTAACAGCCTTTGCAACAGTAGGCTCTAGCAAGATGACATTCCCTTTACGAGTAGAGAGTTTCTTCCCTTCTTTTGTAACCAAACCAAAAGGAACATGAGTAATGTCTTCACTCCAGTCGTAGCCCATCTCTTGCAAGACGGCTTTGAGCTGTTTAAAGTGGGCAGATTGTTCTTGGCCAACAACATAGATAGATTTGGCAAATTGGTATTCATTTTTACGGTAAAGGGCTGCAGCCAAGTCACGTGTGATATAGAGAGTTGCACCATCAGATTTTTTGATAAGGGCTGGATGTTCAATTCCATATTTCTCAAGATTCACAACTTGGGCACCTTCTGACTCAACAAGAAGTCCTTTTTCAGAAAGAATGTCTACAACTGCATCCATCTTATCGTTGTAGAAGGCTTCTCCGTTGTAGCTGTCAAATTCAACCTTCAGTTCATTGTAAAGGCGGTTAAATTCTACCAAACTTTCATCACGGAACCATTGCCAAAGAGCGAGAGCTTCCTCGTCTCCATTTTCAAGTTTACGGAACCATTCGCGTGCTTCTTCATCCAAACTTGGGTCATTTTCAGTCTCAGCATTGATGCGGACGTAGAGTTTAAGGAGTTCATCAATTGGATGAGCTTTTACAGCTTCTTCGTCGCCCCATTTTTTGTAGGCAACAATCAACATCCCAAACTGTTTACCCCAGTCTCCCAAGTGGTTGACCTTGATCGTTTGATAACCGATTTTTTGGAAAATATGTGATAAGCTATCTCCGATAACAGTTGAGCGCAGGTGACCTATAGAAAATGGTTTAGCGATATTTGGACTAGACATGTCGATAACAACATTTTCTTGCTTGCCAATAGTTTGGTCAGCATAGTGTTCTTTTTCAGTGATAACAGCTTGCAATACTTGAGTAGAGATGGAAGATTTATCAAGGAAAAAGTTGACGTAAGGTCCTGTTGCAACAACATTTTCAAAGGCTTGGCTGTTAATTTTTTCAGCCAGTTCAGCAGCAATCATTTGAGGTGCCTTACGTTCGACTTTTGCAAGAGAAAAAGCAGGGAAAGCGATGTCTCCCATTTCTGAGTTTTTAGGGGTTTCTAGTAAATTTAAAATAGCCTCTTGGTCCAGGCTATCAATGACGCTAGCCAACTCGCTAGCAATCAATTCTTTTGTATTCATTAAGAGCTCCTTTTTGGACTTTTCTACTATTTTATCACAATTTTAAAGAAAGAAGAAAAAATTTTTGAAATCTCCTATTTTTTGGTATAATATAGTTATAAAATTAGTTATAAATATGCATATAAGAGGATTTTATGAGAAAAAGAGATCGTCATCAGTTAATAAAAAAAATGATTACTGAGGAGAAATTAAGTACACAAAAAGAAATTCAAGATCGGTTGGAGGCGCACAATGTCTTTGTGACGCAGACAACCTTGTCTCGTGATTTGCGCGAAATCGGCTTGACCAAGGTCAAGAAAAATGATATGGTGTATTATGTACTAGCAAATGAGACAGAAAAGATTGATTTGGTGGAATTTTTGTCTCATCATTTAGAAGGTGTTGCAAGAGCAGAGTTTACCTTGGTACTTCATACCAAATTGGGAGAAGCTTCTGTTTTGGCAAATATTGTAGATGCAAACAAGGATGAATGGATTTTAGGAACAGTTGCTGGTGCCAATACCTTATTGGTCATTTGTCGAGACCAGCACGTTGCCAAACTCATGGAAGATCGTTTGCTAGATTTGATGAAAGATAAGTAAGGTCTTGGGAGTTGCTCTCAAGACTTATTTTTGACAAGGAGAGACGGACAATGGCGACAGAAAAGCTATCACCCGGCATGCAACAGTATGTAGATATTAAAAAGCAATATCCAGATGCTTTTTTGCTCTTTCGGATGGGTGATTTTTATGAATTATTTTATGAGGATGCGGTCAATGCTGCGCAGATTCTGGAAATTTCCTTAACGAGTCGCAACAAGAATGCCGACAATCCGATTCCTATGGCGGGTGTTCCCTATCATTCTGCCCAACAGTATATCGATGTCTTGATTGAGCAGGGCTATAAGGTAGCTATCGCAGAGCAGATGGAAGATCCTAAACAAGCAGTTGGGGTTGTGAAACGAGAGGTTGTTCAGGTCATTACGCCAGGGACAGTGGTCGATAGCAGTAAGCCGGATAGTCAGAACAACTTCTTGGTTGCCATAGACCGTGCTGATAATCAATTTGGCCTAGCTTATATGGACCTGGTGACGGGTGACTTTTATGTGACAGGTCTTTTGGATTTCACGCTGGTTTGTGGGGAAATCCGCAATCTCAAGGCTCGAGAAGTGGTGCTGGGCTATGACTTGTCTGAGGAAGAGGAACAAATCCTTAGTCGTCAGATGAATCTTGTGCTTTCCCATGAGAAAGAAGGTTTTGAGGATATTCATTTACTGGATTCACGATTAGCAGCTGTGGAGCAAGCGGCATCTAGTAAGTTGCTCCAGTATGTTCATCGGACCCAGATGAGGGAATTGAACCACCTCAAACCTGTTATCCGCTATGAAATCAAAGATTTCTTGCAGATGGATTACGCGACCAAGGCTAGTCTGGATTTGGTTGAGAATGCTCGTTCAGGCAAGAAGCAAGGCAGTCTTTTCTGGCTTTTGGATGAAACCAAGACGGCTATGGGAATGCGTCTCTTGCGGTCTTGGATTCATCGCCCCTTGATTGATAAGGAACGAATTATCCAACGTCAAGAAGTGGTGCAGGTCTTTCTCGACCATTTCTTTGAGCGCAGTGATTTGACAGACAGTCTCAAGGGTGTTTATGATATCGAACGATTGGCTAGTCGTGTTTCTTTTGGCAAAACCAATCCCAAGGATCTCTTGCAGTTGGCGACCACCTTGTCTAGTGTGCCACGGATTCGTGCGATTTTAGAAGGAATGGAGCGATCTGTTCTGGCCTATCTCATCGAACAACTGGATGGAATCCCTGAGTTAGAGAGTTTGATTAGCGCAGCGATTGCTCCTGAAGCTCCTCATGTGATTACGGAAGGTGGTATTATCCGCACTGGATTTGATGAGACTTTAGACAAGTACCGTCGCGTTCTCAGAGAAGGGACTAGCTGGATTGCTGAGATTGAGGCTAAGGAGAGAGAAAACTCTGGCATCAGCACGCTCAAGATTGACTATAATAAAAAGGATGGCTACTATTTCCATGTGACCAATTCACAACTGGGAAATGTGCCTGCTCACTTTTTCCGCAAGGCGACGCTGAAAAACTCAGAACGTTTTGGAACCGAAGAATTGGCCCGTATCGAGGGCGATATGTTGGAGGCGCGTGAGAAGTCAGCTAACCTAGAGTACGAAATTTTTATGCGCATTCGTGAAGAGGTCAGCAAGTACATCCAGCGTTTGCAGGCTTTAGCTCAAGGAATTGCGACCGTTGATGTCTTGCAAAGTCTGGCAGTTGTTGCTGAAACCCAGCATTTGATTCGACCTGAGTTTGGAGATGATTCGCGGATTGATATCCAGAAAGGGCGTCATGCTGTCGTCGAAAAGGTCATGGGGGCTCAGACCTATATTCCCAATACGATTCAGATGGCAGAAGATACCAGTATTCAACTGATTACAGGGCCAAACATGAGCGGGAAGTCAACCTATATGCGTCAGTTAGCCATGACGCGATTATGGCCCAGATAGGTTCCTATGTACCGGCAGAAAGTGCCCATTTACCGATTTTTGATGCAATCTTTACCCGTATCGGAGCAGCAGATGACTTGGTTTCAGGTCAATCAACCTTTATGGTGGAGATGATGGAGGCCAACAATGCCATTTCGCATGCGACTAAGAATTCTTTGATTCTCTTTGATGAGTTAGGTCGTGGAACTGCAACTTATGACGGTATGGCTCTTGCTCAGTCTATCATCGAATATATCCATGAGCACATCGGAGCTAAGACCCTCTTTGCGACCCACTACCATGAGTTGACTAGTCTGGAGTCTAGTTTACAACACTTGGTTAATGTCCACGTGGCAACTTTGGAGCAGGATGGGCAGGTCACCTTCCTTCACAAGATTGAACCAGGTCCAGCTGATAAATCCTATGGTATCCATGTTGCCAAGATTGCTGGCTTGCCAGCAGACCTTTTAGCAAGGGCGGATAAGATTTTGACTCAGTTAGAGAGTCAGGGTACAGAAAGTTCTGCTCCCATGAGACAAACGAGTGCTGTCACAGAACAGATTTCACTCTTTGATACGGCAGAAGAGCATCCTATCCTAGCAGAATTGTCTAAGCTTGATGTTTACAATATGACACCTATGCAGGCTATGAATGTTTTGGTTGAGTTAAAACAGAAACTATAAAAATAATCCCACTCATGCATTTGTGAGTGGGATATTGCTATTACTTTCTATGCTCCAAGAGTTGATTGATATGGTCTACTTTTTTTGATGCTCTTTTATAGGAAATAGTCCAAATGATGAGGTAGACAATCGCAAACTCGATAATGAGTTGGAGATAGAAAATCCAGTGGAAGGGGAACCAACCTGCTAGAGTTGCTAGTGGGACAAAGCCAACCAGCATGAGGAAGAAATGGGTCAGAGTTGCACGGAGCAAGCTCCAGTCACGGCTGAATAATCGTTTACCAAAGTTGAAGAGAATACCGATGGCTGCCCAGATAAGTGTGCAGTAGAGCAAGACCAGGGCACCGTGAACCTGATGTTGGGTCATTACTTGGCCGATGAGAGAGTCGGAACTTAGTGGTGCGTAGGTATTTGGTGCATAAATGAGTGAAAAGATGATAGAGAGGATGAGACCGATAAGAACACCGGCAGCTGCATCGTTAAATACTTGTTTTTTCATAGTTCTAATTTCTCCTTGATGGTTTTTAGGTAACGGCGTGAAGAGTAGGTGAAACTTTCGTTTTTTAGAAAGATTTCTACTAGACCGTTGTGAGTTAGCTTGAGATGGGAGATGGAGTTGATATTGATGATTTCTGATTGGGAAATTTGGATAAAAGTTGTTGGCAGAATTTCAAGGACCTGATAGAGTCGCAAATCAATGCTGTAGGTCTGACTCGCGGTTTCTGCTAGAACTTTCCGATTCTCGATATAGAAGCGTTGTATCTTACTAATCTTAACGAGATAGACTTGATCATCAATCTTTCCTTTGATTGTTTCTTTTTGTTCAAGATTTTCTGCGAACTCGATGACTTTCTGGACTTTATCTGTCGGATGAGGTGCTTGGACAATCAGTTTTTCCTCCTTGTAAGTCTCACTAATCTGTAGTTCTACTTTCATAAATTTTTCTCCTTTTCAGTTATACAAGATTGTGATCACTTCCTGTACACCTTTATTAAACACTATTTTATAGCCTATGGCAAGGGACTTTGTCTATGTGGAGGGATTTGGCTTCTATGTGGCGCTTGCTTTTCTGTCCTATCTGAAATATGGTATAATAGCACTAATCAATTTCTAGGAAAATAGATACAGAAAGGGGCTGAAAGATGTCTCATATTATTGAATTGCCAGAGGTGCTGGCAAACCAGATCGCGGCTGGAGAGGTTATCGAGCGTCCAGCTAGCGTTGTTAAGGAGCTGGTAGAAAACGCCATTGACGCGGGTTCTAGTCAGATTATCATTGAGATTGAGGAATCAGGTCTCAAGAAGATTCAAATTACAGATAATGGTCATGGAATTGCCCACGATGAGGTGGAATTGGCCCTGCGCCGCCATGCGACTAGTAAGATCAAAAATCAAGCGGATCTTTTTCGGATTCGGACGCTTGGTTTTCGTGGTGAAGCTCTGCCCTCTATCGCGTCTGTCAGTGTACTGACTCTGTTGACAGCGGTGGATGGTGCGAGTCATGGGACTAAGCTCGTCGCACGTGGGGGAGAAGTTGAGGAAGTCATCCCAGCGACTAGTCCTGTGGGAACCAAGGTTTGTGTGGAGGACCTCTTTTTCAACACGCCTGCCCGCCTCAAGTATATGAAGAGCCAGCAAGCGGAGCTGTCTCATATCATTGATATTGTCAACCGTCTGGGTTTGGCCCATCCTGAGATTTCTTTTAGTTTGATTAGTGATGGTAAGGAAATGACACGAACAGCGGGAACAGGTCAATTGCGCCAAGCTATCGCAGGGATTTACGGTTTGGTGAGTGCCAAGAAGATGATTGAAATTGAGAATTCTGACCTTGATTTCGAAATTTCTGGCTTTGTGTCCTTGCCTGAGTTAACTCGGGCCAATCGCAATTATATCAGTCTCTTCATCAATGGCCGTTATATCAAGAATTTCCTACTCAATCGTGCTATTTTAGATGGTTACGGAAGTAAGCTCATGGTGGGACGCTTTCCGTTGGCTGTTATTCATATCCATATAGACCCTTATCTAGCGGATGTCAATGTGCATCCAACCAAGCAAGAGGTGCGGATTTCTAAGGAAAAAGAACTGATGACACTGGTTTCAGAAGCTATTTCCAACAGTCTCAAGGAGCAGACCTTGATACCTGATGCCTTGGAAAATCTTGCCAAATCTACCGTTCGCAATCGTGAGAAGGTGGAGCAAACTACTCTCCCACTCAAAGAAAATACGCTCTACTATGAGAAAACTGAGCCGACAAGACCTAGTCAAGCTGAGGTGGCTGATTATCAGGTAGAATTAACTGAGGAAGGGCAAGACTTGACCTTGTTTGCCAAGGAAACCTTGAATCAGCTGACCAAGCCAGCAAAACTGCATTTTGCAGAGAGAAAGCCTGCTAACTATGACCAATTGGACCATCCAGAGCTAGACTTAGCAAGTCTTGATAAGGTCTATGACAAGCTGGAGCGAGAAGAAGCTTCATGCTTCCCAGAGTTGGAATTTTTCGGACAGATGCATGGAACTTATCTCTTTGCCCAAGGGAGAGATGGGCTCTACATCATAGACCAACATGCTGCTCAGGAACGGGTTAAGTACGAGGAGTATCGTGAAAGTATTGGCAATGTTGACCAGAGCCAGCAGCAACTCCTAGTGCCCTACATCTTTGAATTTCCAGCGGATGATGCTCTGCGTCTCAAGGAACGAATGGCACTTTTGGAGGAAGTGGGTGTCTTTCTAGCAGAGTACGGGGAAAATCAATTCATCTTACGTGAACATCCTATTTGGATGGCAGAAGAAGAGATTGAATCAGGCATCTATGAGATGTGCGACATGCTCCTTTTGACCAAGGAAGTTTCTATCAAGAAATACCGAGCAGAGTTGGCCATTATGATGTCCTGCAAACGTTCCATCAAGGCTAACCATCGTATCGATGACCATTCGGCTAGACAACTCCTCTATCAGCTTTCTCAATGTGACAATCCCTATAACTGTCCCCACGGACGCCCTGTTTTGGTGCATTTTACCAAGTCAGATATGGAAAAGATGTTCCGACGCATTCAGGAAAATCACACCAGTCTCCGTGAGTTGGGGAAATATTAAACTAAAAGGAAAACTATGTACGAATATTTAAAAGGAATCATTACCAAAATTACTGCTAAATACATTGTTCTTGAAACCAACGGTATCGGTTATATCCTGCATGTGGCCAATCCTTATGCCTATTCAGGTCAGGTTAATCAAGAAACTCAAATCTATGTTCATCAAGTAGTGCGTGAGGATGCCCATCTACTTTATGGATTTCGCTCAGAAGACGAGAAAAAGCTCTTCCTCAGTCTGATTTCGGTATCTGGGATTGGTCCTGTATCAGCTCTTGCTATTATCGCTGCAGATGATAATGCTGGCTTGGTTCAAGCCATTGAAACCAAGAACATCACCTACTTGACTAAGTTCCCTAAAATTGGCAAGAAAACAGCCCAGCAGATGGTGCTAGACTTGGAAGGCAAGGTAGTAGTTGCAGGAGATGACCTTCCTGCCAAGGTCGCCGTGCAAGCTAGCGCTGAAAACCAAGAATTGGAAGAAGCTATGGAGGCCATGTTGGCTCTGGGCTACAAGGCAACAGAGCTCAAGAAAATCAAGAAATTCTTTGAAGGAACGACAGATACAGCTGAGAACTACATCAAGTCTGCCCTCAAAATGTTGGTCAAATAGGAGTAGAGCATGACAAAACGTTGTTCGTGGGTCAAGATGACCAATCAACTCTATATTGCCTATCATGATGAGGAATGGGGTCATCCCCTCCATGATGACCAAGCATTGTTTGAGTTATTGTGTATGGAAACCTATCAAGCGGGCCTGTCTTGGGAAACGGTGCTCAACAAACGCCAAGCTTTCCGAGAAGCCTTTCATGGCTATCAAATTCACGCAGTCACAGAGATGACTGACACCGAACTGGAAGACTTGCTGGATAATCCAGCCATCATCCGAAATAGAGCCAAGATTTTTGCTACACGCGCTAACGCCCAAGCATTTTTACGACTACAGGAAGAATATGGCTCTTTTGATGCCTATCTTTGGTCCTTTGTTGAGGGGAAAACGATCGTTAACGATGTTCCCGATTACCGCCAAGCCCCAGCTAAAACACCTTTGTCTGAAAAATTAGCCAAAGATCTCAAAAAACGAGGCTTCAAGTTCACAGGCCCAGTCGCCGTCTTGTCTTTTCTACAGGCTGCAGGGCTAGTTGATGACCACGAGAATGATTGTGAGTGGAAAAGCGGTCATTAGTGTGTATAGGTAACTAGAATATCTGAGAATATAGAAAAAGCTGAGAAATTCTTCCCAGCTTTTTATATATACTATTAGATTTGTTAGAGTGAAGTCAAAAAAGTGATTCCACCTAAAATAACACCAGCTGAATTTGGAATGATTAGTATCCAATCCTTCTTAGGTTCCTTTGTCCATCCATAAATAACCCAGATTAAGCAAGATATAGCAGCTGATAAAGGTTGAAATGGTTGAGCTTTATTTCCCTGTAAATTAGCGATAATTTGAGGTATGTAGGCAATAAATACTATAATTCCAATAAAGGCACCAATAGAACCTACGATTCGATTAATTTTTTGTTTTGTCATATACACCTCCTTCAAAAGGATATCATAGAAATTAGCGAAATGCAATAAATTCAGATACAAATTGTAACGAAAACGAATACAAAAGCACAAAAATAGAGAAACTATTTATTTTTTGTTATAGTCAAAGCGAATGATTTGCTCCTTTGCATCTACATAGCGTGAACTCCGAAGGGTACAATTGCTCTTGGAGTTGCGTGGCCGACATTTAGATTATAGATAATCGGGATATTGCTGTCAATAATATCCAATAGTGCCTCTTTATAGTCGTCATAGAAAGTTTCATCCATAGGTTTTCCGACCAGGAGTCCACTGATGGCCGCGAATATGCCAGTGTCCTTTAAAGCCCGCAACATCTTTTTGAAGTATTCCGGCTCAGGCTTTTCTTCGCTTGTTTCTAGCAAGAGGATTTTTCCTTCCCAGTCTGACAAGTCAGGGAAAAGTTTGTATTTTTGGCAGAGCTCCGTGCTGTCTGCGTATCGAGAGTTGTCAAAGATATCGTAGAGGGATTCGAGGCAACCACCGAGGATTTTCCCCTCGAACTGGGCAGTTCCTTGCAATAATTTAAAACCGGTATTTGCATGACTGACACGAGGTATTCCCAGAGTCTTGGGACTGAAGTCAGTTCGTTCCTCATACCAAACATTGCTAGGGCGGATTTCTGAGATTCTTCCCGTCTCAATCAATTCTTTGAAGTAGTGAAGGCTATAGGCTAGCATTTCTTTGTCTAATTCACAAATGTCTGCTAAGAAGGATTGACCATAAAAAGTCTTGATTCCTAGTTTATGCAACATGAGATGGTTCATGGTTGTATCCGAGAAGCCAAGAAAAATTTTTTGTTTGATAACCTTTTGGAGTTGGTCATTTTCAAAAAGATAAGGTAGTAAGCGATAGGTATCGTCTCCACCGATGGCACATAGGATCATATCGATGCTATCATCAGAAAACGCATGAATCAAATCCTCTGCACGAGCTTCAGGATGGTCCTTGATAAAGTCTAATCCTTTTAGCGAATGGGGCAAAAAGATAGGATTGAGTCCCAAGTCCTTGAGACGTTGGACACCCAAGTCCACTTCGTGTTTGACAAACTCCTCTCCGATAATGCCACTAGATAAACTAACTATACCAATAGTAGAAATCATATTTTATCCTCCTGGAAATAGATTGAGCCTATTTTATCACAAAAGATTAGATAGAGCTATGTGGGATGTCAGAAGAATTCTTTAAAATCAAAAAAGTAAGTGAAAAAGCAACCGCGCCTGCAGTTGCTTTTTATACATACTATTAGATTTGTTAGAGTGAAGTCAAAAAAGTGATTCCACCTAAAATAACACCGGCTGAATTTGGAATGATTAGTATCCAATCCTTCTTAGGTTCCTTTGTCCATCCATAAATAACCCAGATTAAGCAAGATATAGCAGCTGATAAAGGTTGAAATGGTTGAGCTTTATTTCCTTGTAAATTAGCGATAATTTGAGGTATGTAGGCAATAAATACTATAATTCCAATAAAGGCGCCAATGGAGCCTACGATTCGATTAATTTTTTGTTTTGTCATATTTCCCTCCAATTATAGAGTATCAAAATGATTGTATATAGGCAAGGAATATGCTCATTTGTTGTTATTCTCTGTACAAAATAGAATAAAATGTTTACATTTATGTTTTATAAAGTATAAATGTATTGAATTTTAGATAGAGTTAAATATTTTTTACATGATTGTTTAAAGATTAAAAAATCATGGTTCTTATGATGTTGAACCATGATATGTTTCCGTTCTTCTTAATAACGTGTTGGTCCTGCACTTGCGCTACGGATATTCAAGCGTTTCTTGAGATAGAAGCGAAGGGCTAGGAGGGCTGCTCCGATAATAGCCAGTGGCAATGGAGCAAGTACTGGGTTAAGGCTAGCTGGTAGGAAGCTTGTTGCAAAGAAGACAAGCAACCAAAGGAACATAGAAGCTAGGATAACCAGTACAGATTTCCAGAAAGGTGGACGTTGACTGCGGTCCATATCTGGTCCATAGTATTGGTAAACAAAGTAGTACATCAAGTAGAAGGCAAATCCACCAACAAGTCCAACTAGCAGGAGAGTGACAAGTCCATAGCCGAAAGCTTGATCTGCTGCAAAGAAAGTTGTGAGGGCGCTGACGAGGGCAAAGAGGCTAGTGATGAAAAGAGCTGAGTCCATAATCATGAGTTTTGGATCATCATTTTCCTTTGGATGCTCTTTTTCATATTGCTCCTTGACAGTGAAGCTGTGCGCCCAGTGGGTCGGTGCACCGTAGAGGGAACGAGCAGTCGTACCCTTGGCTTGCTCTTCAAGAATTTGAGGAATGACTTCCTCAAAAATAGCCTTGATTTCAGCATCTGTTTTTCCATCTTTGATGAATTGTTGGGTAGCGATGTGGACAAACTCTTGGTTTTTCTTTGTTAATTTTTGTAGATCAATCTGAGACATAGGAACTCCTCTTAGAACCATTTTTTATGGATGAGATAGAGAGTGAGCGAGACACTCATAGCAAAGGCGATAAAGACGATTAACCAGAAGGCATTTGGCTCTCCGTTTAGGGGGATTTCATTATCCTTAAAGTTCATCCCGTAGGCAGAAAAGACCATGGTTGGGATGGACATGACGATGGTCACAAGGGCCAAGGTTTTCATGATGTTGTTCTGGTTGTTAGAAATGATAGAGGCGAAGGTCTCTGTCATAGAGTGCAAGACGTTTCCATAAATATCTGCCATCTCGATGGCCTGTTGGGTTTCAATCAGGGTATCTTCAAGCAGGTCTTCGTCCTCAAGGTATTTCTTGATATTGCTGGTTGAGCTGGTCAATTTCTTAATCACGCGCTCATTTGTTTTGAGGGAAGCCTTGAAATAGACGATAGTTTTTTCTAATTCCATGAGCTCAATCAATTCTTCATTACGAGTTGATTGATGCAGTTGACTTTCGATTTGTTCACTCTTACGGTCAATCGAACGAAGGGCCGTTAGGTAAAGCTCTGCATTGCGATAGAGAATCTGGAAGATAAAACGCGAACGCATGAACGTATAAAAATTACGTAATCGACGGTTGATAAAGACATCAAGGACAGGTAGTGGTTCCAAACACGTAGTGATAATGGTTTCCTCGGTGATGATAATACCAAGCGGGATGGTTACGTAGTAGGTGCGGTTATTTCTTTCCTCTGTGACCGGCACGTCTACGATAATCAGGGTATACTCGTCTTCAATGGTAATACGAGACATTTCTTCCGCATCGAGCGGTGCTCGAAGATCGGCAATATCGATATCGAAGGCGTTGGCGATTTCGAGTGATTCATTTTGAGTTGGATTGACGAGATTGATCCAAGTACCCGGTTCAAGCGTATCGATCTCTTTAAATTCAGTTGTTGTAGAGAGAAAAACTTGTTTCATATCCCTTATCCTTTCTCATTTTTCAGATTTTTTCACACCGTACTATTATACTACAAAATCAGCCTTTTGGGTAATAGAATCTCACTTTTTTTGGTATAATGGTAAGCAATAATGGACTAGAAAGAACAAAAATGCAAGATAAAATTGTCATTCATGGGGCGCGTGCCCATAATTTGAAAAATATTGATGTGGAGATTCCACGAGACAAGCTGGTTGTCGTGACTGGTTTGTCAGGTTCAGGGAAATCCAGTCTGGCCTTTGATACCCTCTATGCGGAGGGACAACGTCGCTATGTGGAGAGTTTGTCAGCCTACGCTCGTCAATTCTTGGGGAATATGGAGAAGCCTGATGTAGATGCTATTGATGGTCTCAGCCCAGCTATTTCCATCGACCAGAAAACGACTAGTAAAAATCCTCGCTCGACGGTGGGAACAACAACTGAAATCAATGACTATCTGCGTCTCCTCTACGCACGTGTGGGGACGCCTTACTGTATCAACGGGCATGGAGCTATCAAGGCTTCTTCTGTGGAGCAAATCGTGGATAAGGTTTTGGAGTTACCTGAACGCCAGCGCTTGCAGATTTTGGCCCCTGTCATCCGCAAGAAAAAAGGCCAACATAAGAGTGTTATCGAGAAGGTTCAGAAAGATGGGTATGTTCGTGTCCGTGTGGATGGGGAAGTCTATGATGTGACCGAAGTGCCAGAGTTGTCTAAGAGTAAGCAACACAATATCGATGTCGTGGTTGACCGTATTGTCATCAAGGAGGGCATTCGTAGTCGTCTCTTTGATTCCATTGAGGCTGCCCTTCGTATTGCAGAAGGTTATGTCATTATCGACACTATGGACGACTCTGAGTTGTTGTTTTCTGAGCATTATGCCTGTCCAGTTTGTGGCTTTACTGTTCCAGAGTTAGAGCCTCGTCTCTTCTCTTTCAATGCTCCTTTTGGCTCTTGTAGTGAGTGTGACGGTTTGGGCATCAAGCTGGAGGTGGATACTGATTTGGTAGTACCAGATGCCAGCAAAACCTTACGTGAGGGAGCCTTGGCTCCGTGGAATCCTATCTCATCCAACTACTATCCAAACATGCTAGAGCAGGCTATGACAGCCTTTGGAGTGGATATGGATAAGCCTTTTGAGGACTTGTCAGAAGAAGATAAGAACTTGATTCTCTACGGCTCAGATGGTAAGGAATTCCATTTCCACTATGAGAATGAATTTGGTGGCGTGCGCGATATCGATATTCCTTTTGAGGGAGTTGTCACTAATATCAAGCGTCGCTATCATGAAACTAATAGTGATTACACACGCACTCAAATGCGCCTCTATATGAATGAATTGACCTGCGGAACCTGTCATGGTTACCGTCTCAATGACCAGGCCTTGTCTGTCCGTATTGGTGGTGACCAAGGGCCGCATATCGGAGAAATCTCAGACCTGTCTATCGCAGACCACTTGGACTTGGTGAACCAGCTGACCTTGTCTGAAAATGAAGCCATCATTGCTCGTCCTATTCTCAAGGAAATCAAGGACCGCTTGACCTTCCTCAATAACGTGGGTCTAAACTATCTGACTCTGTCACGTTCGGCAGGTACCCTTTCAGGTGGAGAGAGTCAGCGTATTCGCTTGGCGACCCAGATTGGTTCCAACCTCTCAGGTGTCCTCTATATTCTAGACGAGCCGTCAATCGGTCTTCACCAGAGGGATAATGACCGTCTGATTGCCAGTCTCAAAAAGATGCGTGACTTGGGCAATACTCTTATCGTGGTGGAACACGATGAAGATACCATGCGTGAGGCGGATTATCTGATTGACGTTGGTCCCGGTGCAGGTGTTTTTGGTGGGGAGATTGTTGCTGCAGGTACGCCTAAACAGGTAGCTCGTAACAGTAAGTCTATCACAGGCCAGTACTTATCAGGCAAACGTGCCATTCCAGTACCAGACGAGCGCCGTGAAGGAAATGGTCGTTTTATCGAGGTGACGGGAGCGCGTGAGAACAACCTGCAAAATGTCACAGCTCGTTTCCCACTAGGAAAATTCATCGCCGTTACAGGTGTGTCGGGCTCAGGGAAATCGACCCTAATCAATAGCATTCTCAAAAAAGCTATTGCCCAGAAGCTCAACCGTAATTCAGACAAGCCTGGTAAATTCAAGACCATAACAGGGATTGAGCATGTAGACCGCTTGATTGACATTGACCAGAGCCCTATCGGACGAACGCCGAGATCCAACCCAGCTACCTATACAGGAGTTTTTGACGATATACGTGACCTATTTGCCCAGACAAATGAAGCCAAGATTCGAGGCTACAAGAAGGGGCGTTTCAGTTTCAACGTCAAGGGTGGTCGTTGTGAAGCTTGCTCAGGTGATGGGATTATTAAGATTGAGATGCACTTCTTGCCAGATGTTTACGTGGCTTGTGAAGTCTGCCACGGGACTCGCTACAATAGTGAAACCCTAGAAGTTCATTACAAGGAAAAGAATATCTCGCAGGTCTTGGATATGACCGTCAACGATGCGGTGGAATTCTTCCAACACATTCCAAAGATTCAACGCAAACTCCAGACCATCAAGGATGTGGGACTGGGATATGTAACGCTAGGGCAACCAGCTACCACCCTTTCTGGAGGAGAAGCCCAGCGTATGAAGCTGGCTAGTGAACTCCACAAACGCTCGACAGGAAAATCTTTCTACATTCTGGATGAGCCGACGACAGGACTCCATACAGAGGATATCGCTCGCTTGCTTAAAGTCTTGGCTCGCTTTGTAGACGATGGCAATACAGTTCTTGTCATTGAGCACAATCTGGATGTTATCAAGACGGCAGACCATATTATTGACTTGGGACCTGAGGGCGGTGTCGGTGGTGGAACCATCATCGCAACAGGAACTCCAGAAGAAGTAGCTGCTAACCAAGCCAGCTACACAGGACATTATTTGAAAGGAAAATTACATCATGAATAAACGCGTACAAGCATTTCTAGATAAAATGCAAGAAAAAGAACTAGATGGCATCATCATCAATAACCTTAAAAACGTCTATTATTTGACTGGTTTTTGGGGCTCAAACGGAACAGTCTTTATCAGCCGTGATCGTCAGGTCTTGGTGACAGACTCTCGCTATATCATTGCAGCCAAGCAAGAAACCAGTGGCTTTGAGATTGTGGCAGACCGTGATGAATTGGCTGTCATTGCAGGAATTGTTAAGGACATGGGCTTGTATCGAATCGGTTTTGAAGATGAGATTTCAGTTTCTTATTATCATCGTATGCAGGCCGCCTTTGAAGGAATTGACTTGCTTCCACAAACTCAATTTGTTGAAGGTCTTCGAATGATTAAGGATGAGGCGGAGATTGCAGCTATTCGCAAGGCTTGTTCTATCTCAGACCAAGCTTTCCGCGACGCGCTTGACTTTATTAAGCCAGGAAAGACTGAAATTGAGATTGCCAACTTCCTTGACTTCCGTATGCGTGAGTTGGGAGCTTCAGGCCTATCATTTGATACTATTTTAGCAAGTGGCATCAACTCTTCCAAACCTCATGCCCATCCTATGCACAAACCAGTGGAATTGGGAGAAGCCATTACCATGGACTTCGGTTGCCTTTATGACCACTATGTCAGTGATATGACACGGACTATTTATCTGGGGCATGTCAGCGACGAGCAGGCAGAGATTTACAATACGGTTCTCAAAGCCAACCAAGCCTTGATTGATCAAGCCAAGGCAGGCTTAGGTTTCCGTGACTTTGACAAAATCCCTCGTGATATTATCATCGAAGCAGGCTATGGCGACTACTTTACCCACGGTATTGGTCACGGTATTGGACTGGATATCCATGAGGAACCATACTTTAGCCAAACTTCTACAGAAATTATTAAGGCAGGTATGGCCTTGACAGATGAACCAGGTATCTACATCGAAGGTAAATATGGTGTTCGTATCGAGGATGATATCCTTATTACAGAGACCGGTTGTGAATTGTTGACCCTAGCTCCAAAAGAGTTGATAGTTATCTAAGAGTTAAACAACTCAAATGATTGACTTTTAAATTTTAAAGGTTTATACTGAAAACGAAAACGGTAGGTGAGGCTACCATAGGGATACGGATGACTACCGCAAAGCAGTGGAGACACTACTCGTTGGTCAACAGTCCTGGTCGCGAAGGCCAAGACTAAGCTCATTACATTGCCCTATGGAGTTAAAGCTTGAACGAAAAAACAGATAATTAGTTTTTTAATCCTGCCATTTTTTGATGGTAGGATTTTCTACTGTTTAAAAACAAAGAAAGGAAATAGACGATGCAAATTGACGATCATCCGGAACCGCACATACACAGCCAATCGCTGATTTGTGTCATTCTGTCCTTATAAAGTGATTGGTCTCTGTGTATGAAACACAACATTCATACAGATAGGAGAAACCAATGAAAACTACAAAAGAAAGATTAGCAACAGCTATTCATACATCTTTAAACGAAACTCTATCTTTTTATAAGACAAGTCTGACAGGCTTGACTGAGGAGCAGGTGGAGAAAAATCGTGACCTATATGGCGAAAATACCATCACAAAGGGTCAAGAAGACAGTATCCTCAAAAAGATTTACGAATCCATTATCAATCCTTTTACGATCATCTTGCTGGTCATCGCCGTGATTTCCTTGGTGACCAATGTCTGGTTGGCAAAACCAGGTCAAGAAGATCCGACAACTTCTATTATCATCGTTGTCCTAGTTCTCATTTCTGGTGGCATACGATTTGTCCAAGAACTCCGTAGTGATAAGGCTGCGACCAATCTATCAAAAATGATTGTCAACACAGCGACTGTCATTCGTCAAGGAGAAATCCAAGAAGTACCTATCGATGATTTGGTAGTGGGTGACGTGGTTAAATTAAGCGCTGGAGACATGATTCCAGCAGATCTTCTTTTATTTGAGTCGCGCGATTTCTTTGTACAACAGTCGGGCTTGACAGGTGAAAGTGAATCGGTTGAAAAATTGGCCTTGACCAAGGCAACAGTTCAACAATCTGATAGTCTGCTAGAAGCAGAAGCGCTAGCCTTTATGGGAACCAATGTCTTGTCTGGTAGTGCCAAGGCCGTGGTTTTAGCAGTTGGTGATGATACCATGATGGGAGCCATTGAGCAGACTTTGAACACCTATGACGAACCTACTTCGTTTGAACGGGAGATGAATAGTATTTCGTGGCTCTTGATTCGTTTGATGCTGGTCATGGTGCCCATCGTTTTCTTGTCCAATGGTTTAACAGATGGAGATTGGTTAGAAGCTGGCGTATTTGCTTTGAGTGTTGGTGTTGGATTGACACCTGAGATGCTTCCTATGATTATCACGGCCAGTCTAGCAAAAGGCTCCATCATTATGGCCAAGGAAAAAGTGGTTATCAAGAAACTCAATGCCATACAGGACTTAGGAGCGATTGATATTTTGTGTACAGATAAGACAGGAACTCTAACCCAAGACGAAATTGTCCTTGAATATCCCTTGGACATCCACGGACGCTTGGATTTGACCGTCTTGAGACGAGCTTATCTCAATTCTTATTTTCAAACGGGCTTGAAAAATTTGATGGACAGAGCCATCATCAAACGGACTGAAAAGGAAGCCAAAGAACACGATATCCTCCAAAATCTGGCTCAAACATTTCAAAAAATAGATGAATTACCTTTTGATTTTGAACGTAGACGGATGAGTGTTATCGTTAAGGATGAACACGAAGTTGTTAGTTTGGTAACCAAGGGTGCTCTAGAGGAAATGTTGACGATTTCCAGTTATGCGGAATACCAAGGAGTGATTACTCCCTTGACAGATGTTATTAGAGAAGAAATTTTAGCAGAAGTCAGACAGCTAAATCAACAAGGTTTGCGTGTCTTGGGAGTGGCCTATAAGTCAGGTTTGAGGGAAGGTCATGCCTATACAGTTGATGACGAAGGAGATATGATTCTAACTGGTTATTTAGCTTTCCTAGATCCTCCTAAACCATCTGCAGCACCAGCAATTAAGGCACTGTTAGAACATGGAGTTCAAACAAAGATTTTGACGGGAGACAATGAAAAAGTTACCCAAGCAGTCTGTGAAAAGGTTGGTTTGGATATCAATCAGATGCTGTTAGGATCTGAAATTGATCAGATGAGTAATCAAGAATTGGCTCAAGCCGTGGAGGAGGTAACAGTCTTTGCCAAACTTTCTCCTGACCAAAAAGCAAGGATTATTTTGCAATTTAAGGCTAATGGTCATGCTGTAGGTTATATGGGGGATGGAATCAATGACGCTCCTTCTATGAAGGTTGCAGATGTGGGGATTTCTGTTGATACAGCAGTAGATATTGCCAAAGAAACAGCTGATGTTATCCTACTTGATAAGGATCTCATGGTGCTGGAAAAAGGACTTGTTGAAGGTCGTAAGGTCTATGCCAATATGACTAAATATATCAAAATGACAGTGAGTTCTAATTTTGGGAATATCTTATCCCTATTGGTCTCTGGCATCTTTTTGCCATTTTTACCAATGGCACCAGTCCATTTGATTATCCTAAATCTAGTCTATGATTTGTCTTGTATTGCCTTGCCTTTTGACAAGGTGGATAAAGATTTTTTGAGAAATCCGCATACCTGGGAAGCTAAGTCCATCACACGTTTCATGATTTGGATGGGGCCTATCTCTTCTGCCTTTGATATTTTGACCTTTATTTTGCTCTATTTTATCATTGTACCCATGACGACAGGTCAAGCTTATGTTCATGGGGCAGAGTCTGCCGTAGGATTTATTGTCTTGTTTCAGACAGGTTGGTTTATCGAGTCCATGTGGTCACAGACCATGGTTATCCATATGCTGCGTTCAGCTAAAATTCCCTTTTTACAAAGTCGTCCAGCTTGGCTAGTCCTTGTGACAACCTTATTGGCTGCAGCCTTTGTGACCTTCCTTCCCTACAGTCCACTCGCAATCCTACTTCATCTAACTCCTTTAAAACCGATTTATTTCATCTTTTTGATTTTCATCATTATTTTGTATATGATTAGCGTGACAATTGTGAAAAAAATCTATATCAAGAAATATCAAGAATGGCTGTAAATTTCATTTTGTCAAGAAAAAAGTACGAAAATGACGAAAAAAGTTAAAAAAATTTAAAAATAGGTCGCAAGTCGGATGTTTTTTATGGTATAATAGACTAAACTGATAGTAACATGTAGCGAAAGGGGTAGGTACATGATTAAAATTTATACAGTCTCAAGTTGTACTAGCTGTAAAAAAGCAAAAACCTGGCTCAATGCCCACCAGTTAAGTTATAAAGAACAAAACCTTGGTAAAGAAGGAATTACGAGAGAAGAATTACTGGATATTCTGACAAAAACAGATAACGGAATAGCCAGCATCGTTTCATCTAAAAATCGCTATGCCAAAGCCCTTGGAGTGGATATCGAAGATTTGAGTGTCAACGAAGTCCTCAATCTGATTATGGAAACACCGAGAATTTTAAAGAGCCCAATCCTTGTAGATGAAAAACGCCTGCAAGTTGGCTATAAGGAAGATGATATTCGTGCCTTCCTACCACGCTCTGTCCGTAATGTAGAAAATGCAGAAGCACGTTTGCGTGCAGCTCTATAAACATCAAGGCTGGGAGCAACTCCCAGTCTTATTCTATTTTAATTTCAAAAAGAAAGAAGAAAGAGATGAAAAAAATAGTTCTTGTTAGTCTAGCTTTCCTTTTTGTCCTAGTTGGTTGCGGACAGAAAAAAGAAACTGGACCAGCTACAAAAACAGAAAAGGATACGCTTCAGTCGGCATTGCCAGTTATTGAAAATGCCGAGAAGAATACAGTTGTGACCAAGACTTTGGTCTTGCCCAAGTCAGATGATGGCAGCCAGCAAACCCAAACCATTACATACAAGGACAAGACTTTTTTGAGCTTAACGATTCAACAAAAACGTCCAGTTTCTGATGAGTTGAAGACTTATATCGACCAACATGGAGTGGAAGAAACTCAAAAAGCTCTTCTCGAGGCGGAGGAGAAGGATGAGTCTATCATAGAAGCTCGTAAATTAGCAGGATTTAAGCTTGAAACCAAACTGTTAAGTGCAACAGAACTTCAAACAACGACTAGTTTTGATTTTCAAGTTTTGGATGTCAAGAAGGCTTCTCAGTTAGAATATTTGAAGAACATTGGCTTGGAAAATCTTTTGAAAAATGAACCAAGTAAATATATTTCAGACAGATTGGCAAATGGTGCGACAGAACAATAGAAAATCCAAATAAATAGACTGCCTGAATTGTAGAACGTAAGGAATTATGCTATAATGGTACTATTCTAAGGAAAGAGGGTGTTAGAATGGGATTTACTGAAGAAACAGTACGTTTTAGATTGGACGATTCCAATAAAAAAGAAATTAGCGAAACTTTGACTGATGTCTATGCTTCTTTGAACGATAAGGGCTACAACCCAATTAACCAAATCGTAGGTTACGTATTGAGTGGAGACCCTGCCTACGTTCCTCGTTATAATAATGCACGAAATCAAATCCGTAAATATGAGCGTGATGAAATCGTTGAGGAATTGGTTCGCTACTACCTAAAAGGACAAGGAGTCGATCTATAATCTATGAGAATTATGGGATTGGACGTCGGTTCAAAAACGGTAGGGGTGGCCATTAGCGATCCGCTCGGTTTTACAGCTCAAGGGCTTGAAATCATCCAAATCAATGAGGAGCAAGGTCAATTTGGTTTTGACCGCGTTAAGGAGTTGGTTGAAGCATACAAGGTGGAACGATTTGTAGTAGGTTTGCCTAAAAACATGAACAATACAAGCGGACCGCGCGTGGAAGCTAGTCAGGCATACGGAGCAAAGCTAGAAGAGCTTTTTGGTTTACCAGTAGACTATCAGGATGAACGCTTGACAACAGTTGCCGCAGAGCGCATGTTGATCGAGCAAGCAGATATTAGCCGTAACAAGCGCAAGAAAGTCATTGATAAGTTAGCAGCTCAGCTGATTTTACAAAATTATTTAGATAGAAAATTTTAATACAAAGGAGAGGCTATGTCACACGATCATAACCACGACCACGAAGAACGTGAATTAATTACACTAGTAGATGAGCAAGGAAATGAAACCTTGTTTGAAATCCTTTTGACGATTGATGGAAAAGAAGAATTTGGTAAAAACTATGTTCTTCTAGTACCAGTTAATGCAGAAGAAGACGAAGACGGACAAGTTGAAATCCAAGCTTACTCATTCATCGAAAACGAAGATGGAACAGAAGGCGAATTGCAACCAATCCCAGAAGACTCAGAAGACGAATGGAACATGATTGAAGAAGTCTTCAATAGTTTTATGGAGGAGTAAAAACGTCCGGGGGACGTTTTTAGCCCTGCTTTTAGAAAAAAGAAAGAGCAGGCAGTCTGGGAGACTGTATCACCCCAACTCCTAGAAATTGGGAAGAGTTGGAACGTCCAGTGGACGTGTTTAGCCCTGCGCTAGAAATTAGAAACGCAGGCACATCCAGTGGATGTTTTTAGCCCAGTTCCTTAAAATAAGAGAGAACTGGTAAGTCCGGGGGATATTTTTACTCCAAGTTAATATTCATAGTAGCTAGTTATTAGCTAACCAGGTAAGAGGTCGGGACGAAAATCCTGGCCTCGTTTTTGTTAGTTATGAGACTTTATTGAGGCAGTTGATTGAACCTGTAATTAAGGAGATGTATATGTTTGAAGTAGAAGAATGGCTCCATAGTCGGATTGGTTTGAATTTTCGATCAGGTTTGAGCCGAATGCAACAAGCGGTGGATTTGTTGGGGAATCCCGAGAAGTCTTATCCTATTATCCACGTAACAGGAACTAATGGAAAAGGTTCTACCATTGCTTTCATGAGGGAGTTATTTATGGGGCATGGCAAAAAAGTTGCGACTTTTACCTCCCCTCATATCGTCTCTATCAATGATCGAATCTGCATTAACGGGCAACCAATAGCTGATGCAGACTTCATCCGTTTGGCTAATCAGGTCAAGGAGATGGAGAAAACGCTTCTGCAAACCCATGATCAGTTGTCCTTTTTTGAATTGCTGACCTTGATTGCTTTTCTTTATTTTAGGGAGCAAGAGGTGGATTTGGTTTTATTAGAAGTGGGAATTGGTGGCTTACTTGATACGACTAATGTGGTAACTGGAAAGATTGCTGTCATCACCTCCATCGGACTTGACCATCAGGAGACTCTGGGTGACAGTGTAGTAGCAATTGCAGAGCAGAAAGCTGGTATTTTTAAGGCTGGTAAAAAGGCAGTAATTGTTAAGTTGCCTTCAGAAGCCAGGCTTGTTTGTCAGAAAAAAGCAGACTCTTTAGCTGTTGACCTTTATCAGGCAGGCCAAGATTTTTCAATGCTGAATGGGGATTTTTCAAGCTCTTTGGCTAACCTTTCACAGTTGAAAATAGGTTTAGAAGGAGCTTATCAGCAGGAAAATGCGGCCTTAGCGCTACAAACGTTTCTTCTCTTTATGAGGGAAGGAAGGGAAGTTGTTGATGAACAGGCTGTAAGACAAGCTTTGAATCAGACCCATTGGGCTGGGCGTTTGGAGCGTATTCGTCCTCAGATTTACTTGGACGGTGCTCATAACCTTCCTGCCTTGACTCGCTTGATTGAGTTTATTAAAGAAAAAGAGCAGGAAGATTATCGTCCTCAAATCCTATTTGGAGCCTTGAAACGGAAGGATTATCAAGGGATGTTGGCTTATCTGACTGAAAAATTGCCTCAGGTGGAACTCAAGGTGACGGGCTTTGACTATCAAGGTTCTTTGGATGAAACAGATGTAACAGGTTACGATATAGTTCCTTCTTATCGAGAATTTATTAGCGATTTTGAAGCAAGAGCAGATGCCCAGGATTTGTTGTTCGTTACAGGGTCTCTCTATTTTATCTCAGAAGTACGGGGCTATATACTGGGGCGTGAGCAGATAAATTGACCTCCTTTTTTGAACTTGTTATACTAGGGAAACTACTAGTTAGAAGGAATACTTCTGTAAATTGGTAGCAGAAAGGAAATTCGTCATGAAATTAAAAACATTCACACTTTCTCTTGCTTCTCTAGCAAGTCTTAGTCTTTTAGTAGCTTGTTCACAAAGAGCTCAACAGGTTCAACAACCAGCAGCTC
The DNA here is from genome assembly GCA_000385835.1 of Streptococcus mitis 13/39. Taxonomy (GTDB): domain Bacteria; phylum Bacillota; class Bacilli; order Lactobacillales; family Streptococcaceae; genus Streptococcus; species Streptococcus mitis_AI. Next base: position 34,246 of record AQTU01000008.1, read on the forward strand.
AATCGCAAACACAACAAACTCAGCAATCACAACCTGCTGCTTCATCTTCTACAGAAAATAGCAACCAGGCAGCAACAAGTTCTTCACAAAATACGCCTGAGGCTCAACCAACTAATATTGATGGAACTTATACCGGTCAGGACGAAGGAGACCGTATCACTTTAGTGGTAACTGGAACAACTGGTACATGGACACAGGTAGAAACTGACGGAGATCAAGAAATCAAGCAGGTTAGTTTCGATGCCGTCAATCAACGCATGATTATTGGTGATGATGTCAAGATTTATGCAATCAATGGTAATCAGATGATTATCGACGATATGGATAGAGAAGCGTCTGATCGCATTGTTTTATCAAAATAGACTAGAAGGAGACTGGTTTTGTCAGTCTCTTTTGCTTTTACTCAGAAAAATGATTATAAATACTTGCTTTCTACCGAATACCTGAGTTATACTAGTATCAATTACCTGTTTTTAGCATTCAAACTATCAAGGAGGGGATATGAAATATAGAAAACTTCAATTATTGATGTCCAAGTATGGCTTTAGTCTTTCGATTATGTTACTTGAACTTTGTCTTGTTTTTGGTCTCTTTCTTTATTTAGGGCGTATGGCTCCTATTCTATGGGTTATTCTCTTAATCTTTATGAGTATGGCGACCATTGTCGCTATTGTCAATCGTTCCATGGCGCCTGAAAGCAAGGTGATGTGGCTAGTGGTAACTTTTGTTCCTGTCATCGGCCCCTTGCTCTATCTGATGTTTGGTGAAAGGCGATTGTCCAAAAAAGAAATCAAGCAGTTGGATAAACTTGGTTCCATGCATTTTCGGGAGGATAACAGTAAAGCTCTCCGCCAGAAATTGAAGGAAGATGATAAGGCGGCTTACGGAGTTATCAAATCTTTGCTAAGTATGGATAGCAATGCCGATGTCTATGATCGAACAGATTCACAATTCTTTTCTTCGGGTGAAAGCATGTGGCAACATATGTTGGAAGACCTCAAGAAAGCTGAGAAATTTATCTTTCTAGAGTACTATATTGTCGAAGAAGGTCTAATGTGGAATAGCATACTAGCTATACTAGAGCAAAAGGCAGCTCAGGGTGTAGAGGTCAAGATGCTCTATGATGATATCGGTTGTATGGCGACTTTACCTGGCGACTATACTATTCAGCTTCGTAGTCGAGAAATTGAAGCTCATAAGTTTAACAAGGTGATTCCTCGTTTGACGGTAGCTTATAATAATCGAGACCATCGTAAAATCCTTGTTATAGATGGTCAGGTAGCTTATACAGGAGGCATTAACTTAGCCGATGAGTATATCAACCATGTAGAACGCTTTGGTTATTGGAAGGATAGTGGGATTCGCATAGATGGCCCTGGTGTCAAGGCTCTAACCCGTCTCTTTTTGATGACTTGGTACATCAATCGTGGGGAAATCAGTGATTTTGACCAGTATCACTTGGAAAACCAGCCTCGTTCTAGCCAAGGGCTCTGTATTCCCTATGGTAGTGGTCCCAAGCCCATCTTCCGTACTCAGGTAGGGAAAAAAGTCTATCAAAGTTTGATTAATCAGGCTACTGACTCAGTCTATATCACAACACCCTATTTGATTATTGACTATGATTTAACTGAGAGTATTAAAAACGCGGCCATGAGGGGTGTTGATGTTCGCATCGTGACTCCTTTCATTCCAGATAAAAAATTAATCCAACTCATTACAAGAGGGGCCTATCCGGATTTGTTGTCAGCAGGAGTAAGGATTTTTGAGTATAGTCCAGGCTTCATCCATAGTAAACAAATCTTAGTGGATAAGGACTTTGCTGTAGTTGGAACGATTAATTTAGATTATAGAAGTTTACTTCATCACTATGAAGATGCAGTTTTGCTATATAAAACGGCATCAATCACAGAGATTCAAAAAGACTTTCAGGAGATTTTTTCAGTATCTCAAGAAATTTTCCCTCATACGATAAAAAATAGCTGGTATCAGAAATTGATTAAGGAAATTGCCCAGTTATTCGCCCCTATCTTATAAGAAATCTAGGACTTAGGATACAACCCAGTCCTATTTTTCTTGCCTTTTACGAATAAGAAGATATAGGAGGAACGATGCTGACTCAGAAAGAATTGGATTATATCATGTCATTTAAACAGACGCATTTACAACGATTTCGGGAAATTGAAACCTTTGTGAAACTATGCAAAAAATCGCTCAAACAGCCATCGCAAGCTGACAATTTTAGGTCTTTTTGATATACTAAGACAGATAAATTGAATAGGAGAAACGATATGGCTGTATATGGCAGAATCGAAGAAGTATCCGAAACGATACAGAGTAATGAAATTGAAAATAGACTGGATAGGAACCTTGAATCTCATGTAGAAAAAGAAGAACAGGTAGCTTTCCCGTTTTTCAGACTCATCATTGGAAGTACGATTGCAACGGTTTTTTCTGTGGTGATACCTTTACTTTTAGATATGGTAGATCCCTCTCAGGCGCAGGATTTGTATATAGGGTGGGCTTTACATCAGGGAGGACAGCTTTACAGTAGCTATTATGCAAGTCAAGGTCTTCTTTATTACTTACTACTTTATATTACCCAAGGAGGCATCCTTTTTGCCTTGGTAGAATGGCTAGCCCTCTTAGGAGGAGGTTATTTCCTCTTTTCTTCAACCGACTATCTGACGGGACAAAGGGAACAAGCCAAACAACTCCTAACCATATTTTATATCTTGGTGTCTGGTCTTGGTTTTGGAGGAGGTTATGCTACTATCTTAGCTCTGCCATTCCTGTTTGCAGGATTTTCATTTATAGCAGCTTATCTATCAAATCCTAATCATGACAAGGGATTTCTACGTCTGGGGATCTTTTTGGGCCTATCATTTTTCATAGAGCCTCTTACAAGTCTTCTCTTTGCTGTAGTAGTAACGATTGGTTTATTTGTCTTTAATGTTGGGCATGGTCGTTTTGTCCATGGAGTTTATCAGTTTTTTGCAGCGGCACTTGGTTTTTCTCTCATCTTTTACCCAGTAGGCTACTATGTGCTTACTTCAGGTGGTTTTGGAGAAGCTATAGGAAGTCTTTTGTATCCGATTGATTCCCTTCAGGTCTTTACCAATCCTCAACTAATGGATAATGTTGTATTCTATGGTTTGTTGACCTTTGGTTTAGGAGCTCTCTTCCTTGTTTTTCTAGGATTGTTCCAATCAAAGGCATCAAGATTATATGTTATTTCAGTACCAGCTAGTTTTGCTTTCTTATTTGTATTAGCCTTGTTGCTTTTTTCTCAAGAACCTCTTCACGGTTCGCGTTTGATTCTAATCCTTCCGTCTTTACTCCTTCTTTTGATGACCAGTATTCGTGGGAAACACTCAGCTAGAGGAGCTCGTCGTCGGAGAAGAGAGGAGGTTCCAACTTTATGGAAAAAATTCATGAAGGGAAATCTCTACCTACCTATCCTAGTGGTGGTTTATCTGATTGCTATTCCTTTTGTGGCTCGTTTTGTCTTGCATCCAGCTTCTTATAGAGAACAACATCAAGTGGTAGATAGAGTCAAACAAGAGACGAGTGATGGTGACCAAATCTATATTTGGGATTCACATGTTCAGATGTATAAAGAAAGCCAGCGTTTGGCTGGATCCATGTTCCCATCACCTCTTCTTTACACGAGTACAGAAGAGAATAAAACTAGTTTAATCAATGACTTGAAAGAAAACCAACCAAAGATGATTGTGGTAAACGACAAGGTGGCTCTCTGGCCTGAGGCGGAGACACTCTTAAAAGAAAATTACCAACAAGTAAAGACTGATTACTCAGAGTTTAAAGTCTATAAAATCAAATAGTCAAATCAATATCTTGTGGATTTTTAAAAATTTTAGGATTTTTAACACAAGATATTGATTTTTCTTTTTAGAGTGGTATAATACTTTTTAGATATCACATTTTAGAAAAGAGCATGAATATGATTGCACTAGAAGAAAAAATTACAATTTTGCCAATTCTCTTCGTTGAAAAACGAGATGGGAGACGTGTTGTATTTGATGTGGATAAGATTGACAAGGCTCTCCACAAGGCTGCTGACAAGGTTATGGACGTGACACCCTTAGTTGAAAAGCGCCTAAATGCTCTGACCGAGCGAATTGTCACAGAAATTCATAGTCGTTTTCCACAGGGGGTTAAGATTTATGAAATCCAAAATATCGTAGAACATGAACTCCTTGAAGCCAAAGAATATGCGCTAGCTGAGGAGTATATTACTTATCGGACACAGAGGGATTTTGAGCGTTCAAAAGCGACGGATATCAACTTTAGCATCCATAAACTTCTCAACAAAGACCAGGCCGTTGTCAATGAGAATGCTAATAAAGATAGTGATGTCTTTAACACTCAGCGTGATTTGACAGCAGGTATTGTTGGGAAATCAATCGGACTGCAAATGCTTCCTAAGCACGTAGCCAATGCCCACCAAAAAGGGGATATCCACTATCATGATTTGGACTACAGCCCCTATACACCTATGACCAACTGCTGTTTGATTGATTTCAAGGGGATGTTGGAAAATGGTTTTAAGATTGGAAATGCAGAGGTAGAAAGTCCCAAGTCTATCCAGACTGCGACAGCTCAGATTTCCCAAATCATCGCCAACGTGGCTTCTAGCCAGTACGGCGGTTGTTCAGCTGACCGTATCGATGAAGTCTTGGCGCCTTATGCAGAGAAGAATTACCAAAAACACTTTAAGGATGCGGAAGAGTGGGTTTTGCCTGAAAAACAGGAAGATTATGCCTGGAAGAAAACGCAAAAAGACATCTATGATGCCATGCAATCTCTTGAGTATGAAATCAACACCCTCTTCACTTCAAATGGTCAAACACCTTTTACTTCACTAGGTTTTGGTCTAGGAACCAATCGTTTTGAGCGGGAAATTCAAAAAGCTATTTTAAACATTCGCATTAAGGGGCTTGGTTCGGAACATCGTACGGCTATCTTTCCTAAACTCATTTTTACTCTGAAACGAGGTCTCAACTTAGAGGAAGGAACTCCCAACTATGACATTAAGCAGTTGGCTCTAGAATGTGCAACTAAACGGATGTATCCAGACGTCTTGTCTTACGATAAGATTATCGAATTGACTGGTTCTTTCAAGGTTCCTATGGGTTGCCGTTCGTTTCTTCAAGGGTGGAAGGATGAAAATGGTGTAGAAGTCAATTCGGGTCGGATGAATCTAGGTGTTGTGACGGTTAACCTGCCTCGTATTGCTCTTGAGTCTGAGGGCGACATGAATAAGTTCTGGGAAATCTTCAATGAGCGGATGAATATCGCTGAAGATGCTCTGGTTTACCGTGTCGAACGGACCAAGGAAGCGACACCAGCCAATGCTCCTATCCTTTATCAATACGGTGCTTTTGGCCACCGTCTAGGTAAAGAAGAAAGTGTTGACCAGCTCTTTAAGAATCGTCGGGCAACTGTTTCGCTGGGTTACATCGGTTTGTACGAAGTGGCTACTGTCTTCTTTGGAAATAGTTGGGAACACAATCCAGAAGCCAAGGAATTCACGCTGGATATCATTCGTGATATGAAACGCCGTGTAGAAGAGTGGTCTGACCAATATGGCTACCATTTCTCTATCTACTCAACACCATCTGAAAGTTTGACAGACCGTTTCTGCCGACTAGATACAGAGAAGTTTGGTTCTATTCCTGATATTACAGACAAGGAGTACTACACCAACTCTTTCCACTACGATGTTCGTAAAAATCCAACACCGTTTGAAAAATTAGACTTTGAGAAAGTCTATCCGGAAGCAGGTGCGTCAGGTGGTTTCATCCATTATTGTGAGTATCCAGTCCTTCAGCAAAATCCAAAGGCCTTGGAAGCTGTTTGGGACTATGCCTATGACCGTGTCGGTTATCTAGGGACCAATACTCCGATCGATCGCTGTTACAAGTGTGACTTTGAAGGGGATTTTGAACCAACTGAAAGAGGATTTGCTTGTCCTAACTGTGGCAATAGCGACCCTAAAACAGTAGACGTTGTTAAACGGACTTGTGGCTATCTTGGCAATCCTCAAGCAAGACCTATGGTTAACGGCCGTCACAAGGAAATCGCAGCGCGTGTCAAACACATGAATGGTTCAACGATTAAAATAGCTGGCCATCAAGTAACAAATTAGAAAGAAATGAAATGGGAAAATATCAATTAGACGATAAGGGGCGCGCACAAGTGACCCGTTATCACGAGAAACACTCTAAAGGTGGAGCTGGTAAGAAAGAACGTTTGCTCAACCTCAGAGAACAATTTTTAAACAAGAATAAGAAAAAATAAAAAGTGAGAGTCAGCTCTCGCTTTTCTCTTAGTGGGAGGTAAGAATGGAACTACGAAGACCAAGATTAGCAGATAAAGTAACAGTTTTAGAGATGATGGCAGAGTTTGAAAAATATCAGTCGCCTCACGACGGTGGTTTCTGGGATACAGAGAACTTTGTGTATGAAGAGTGGTTGGAAACAAATATGCAAAAAGAGATGGGGATAAACTTGCCTGAAAATCGTGTTCCTTCTATTCAATTTGTATCATTTGATGATGTAGGTCCTGCTCTAGGCTTTTTGAATCTGCGATTGAGACTGAATGAGGGGTTATTGAATTATGCTGGCCACATTGGCTACTCCATTCGTCCATCAGAAAGAGGCAAAGGTTATGCTAAAGAGACTCTCCGTCAGGGCTTGCAAGTTGCTAAGGAAAAGAACATCAAGAGAACGCTTGTGACCTGTAGCGTGAATAATCCTGCTAGCAGAGCAGTCATTTTAGCAAATGGTGGGCTTCTTGAGGATGTTCGTAATGGAGTCGAGCGTTATTGGATAGAGGTAGCGAATGAATAATCCAAAACCACAAGAATGGAAAAGCGAAGAACTCAGTCAAGGGCGGATTATTGATTACAAGGCCTTCAACTTTGTAGATGGAGAGGGTGTGCGTAACTCCCTCTATGTATCAGGTTGCATGTTTCACTGCGAGGGGTGTTATAATGTAGCGACCTGGTCCTTCAATGCTGGCATTCCCTATACAGCAGAATTAGAAAAACAGATCATGGCAGATCTCGCTCAACCTTATGTTCAAGGATTGACCTTGCTGGGAGGGGAGCCCTTTCTCAATACGGGAATTCTCTTGCCACTCGTTAAGCGGATTCGGAAGGAACTGCCAGATAAGGATATCTGGTCCTGGACGGGCTATACATGGGAAGAAATGATGTTGGAAACTCCAGATAAACTGGAACTCTTATCATTGATTGACATTCTTGTTGATGGACGATACGATCGAACTAAGCGCAATCTCATGCTACAGTTTCGAGGTTCTTCCAATCAACGAATTATCGATGTGCAAAAATCTCTCAAAAGTGGGCAAGTAGTGATTTGGGATAAGCTTAATGACGGAAAAGAAAGCTATGAACAGGTGAAGAGAGAATGAAGAAAAAAGACCTGATAAAACAACTGGTTTCAGAGATAGAAGCTGGAAAAGTCAAAACACTGGAATATACGGTCATGGAGCTTCAGGTAAATCAACCTTTGCACAGGAATTGTACCAAGCTTTAGATTCTACTACAGTAAATTTGCTAGAAACAGATCCTTATATCACCTCCGGACGCCATTTGGTAGTGCCAAAGGACGCGCCAAATCAAAAGGTAACGGCCTGTCTGCCAGTGGCGCATGAACTGGCGAGTTTGGAGCGAGATATCCTCGCGTTGCAGGCAGGTATGGATATCTTAACAATTGAAGAACCTTGGAAAGCTAGTGAGGTCTTGTCTGGAGCAAAAACAATTTTGATTGTCGAAGGGATGTCTGTGGGCTTTTTACCCAAAGAACTCTTTGACAAAACCATCTGTTTCTACACGGATGAGGACACCGAATTAAAGCGGCGCCTAGCTCGAGATACGACTGTGAGAAAACGCGATGCATCCTTTATATTGGCTAGCCATCAGATGAGACGGGAGCAGTATCTGCGATATTATAAAGAAACTGAGTCTAAGGCGGATATCTTAGTGGACCAATCAGAAGGTAAATTTGAGGTCAAGAGAACTCAATTTATATAGAAGAAAATCCTTAATTTTAGAAAGAAAAAATAGGAAAACAGTTTCATTGTAAAAAAACGAAAAAACAGCAACAAATCCCTTGCAATCGCAGGGGCTTTGTGTTATTCTATTATGGTGCTGTAAATTACAGCCTTAGCTTTGATGCAAGAGGTTGCGACACGCTCGGTTGCATTGCCACGCAACACCGCGTCGGTTTTCTTGTGGAGCTAGCCTATTATCTTAAATAGACGAAAAGGAGAAAAAGATGGCAAACAAAAAAATCCGTATCCGTTTGAAAGCTTACGAACACCGTACGCTTGATACTGCGGCTGCAAAAATCGTAGAATCAGCTACTCGTACAGGTGCACAAGTTGCGGGTCCAATCCCACTTCCAACTGAACGTAGCCTCTACACAATCATTCGTGCGACTCACAAATACAAAGACTCTCGCGAACAATTTGAAATGCGTACACACAAACGTTTGATCGATATTGTTAACCCAACTCAAAAAACAGTTGATGCGTTGATGAAATTGGATCTTCCAAGTGGTGTAAACGTAGAAATCAAACTTTAATCTAAAGCTTGATATCTTGAGCATAAAAAACGCTCGTTAAAAACTTTTTGAATAAAAATATAGAAAAGGAACTATTTTCTCATGACAAAAGGAATCTTAGGGAAAAAAGTGGGAATGACTCAAATCTTCACTGAAGCTGGCGAATTGATCCCTGTAACAGTTATTGAAGCAACTCCAAACGTTGTTCTTCAAGTTAAAACTGTTGAAACAGACGGATACAACGCTATCCAAGTTGGTTTCGATGACAAACGCGAAGTATTGAGCAACAAACCTGCTAAAGGACATGTAGCGAAAGCTAACACGGCTCCTAAGCGCTTCATTCGTGAATTCAAAAACGTTGAAGGCTTGGAAGTTGGTGCTGAAATCACAGTTGAAACATTCGCAGCTGGAGATGTTGTTGACGTAACTGGTACTTCTAAAGGTAAAGGTTTCCAAGGTGTTATCAAGCGCCACGGACAATCACGTGGACCAATGGCTCACGGTTCTCGTTACCACCGTCGTCCAGGTTCTATGGGACCTGTTGCACCTAACCGCGTATTCAAAGGTAAAAACCTTGCAGGACGTATGGGTGGCGACCGCGTAACAATTCAAAACCTTGAAGTTGTACAAGTTGTTCCAGAAAAGAACGTTATCCTTATCAAAGGTAACGTACCAGGTGCTAAGAAATCTCTTATCACTATCAAATCAGCAGTTAAAGCTGGTAAATAATAAGGAAAGGGGAATACAGTCAAAATGGCAAATGTAACATTATTCGACCAAACTGGTAAACAAGCGGGCGAAGTTGTTCTTAACGATGCAATCTTTGGTATCGAACCAAACCAATCTGTTGTGTTTGATGTGATCATCAGCCAACGTGCTAGCCTTCGTCAAGGAACTCACGCAGTTAAAAACCGCTCAGCTGTTTCAGGTGGCGGACGCAAACCATGGCGTCAAAAAGGAACTGGACGTGCTCGTCAAGGTTCTATCCGCTCTCCACAATGGCGTGGTGGTGGAATCGTCTTCGGACCAACTCCACATAGCTATGCGTACAAACTTCCTCAAAAAGTTCGTCGCCTTGCGCTTAAATCTGTTTACTCAGAAAAAGTTGCTGAAAATAAATTTGTAGCCGTTGATTCTCTTGAATTTACAGCTCCAAAAACTGCTGAATTTGCAAAAGTTCTTGCAGCTTTGAGCATCGATTCTAAAGTCCTTGTTATTCTTGAAGAAGGAAACGAATTCGCAGCTCTCTCAGCTCGTAACCTTCCAAACGTGAAAGTTGCGACTGCTACAACTGCAAGTGTTCTTGACATCGCAAATAGTGACAAACTTCTTGTTACTCAAGCAGCTATCTCTAAAATCGAGGAGGTTCTTGCATAATGAATTTGTATGATGTTATCAAAAAACCTGTAATCACTGAAAGCTCAATGGCTCAACTTGAAGCAGGAAAATATGTATTTGAAGTTGACACTCGTGCACACAAACTTTTGATCAAGCAAGCTGTTGAAGCTGCTTTCGAAGGTGTTAAAGTTGCTAATGTTAACACAATCAACGTAAAACCAAAAGCTAAACGTGTTGGACGTTACACTGGTTTTACTAACAAAACTAAAAAAGCTATCATCACACTTACAGCTGATTCAAAAGCAATCGAGTTGTTTGCTGCTGAAGCTGAATAATCTAAGGAGGAAATATCGTGGGAATTCGTGTTTATAAACCAACAACAAACGGTCGCCGTAATATGACTTCTTTGGATTTCGCTGAAATCACAACAAGCACTCCTGAAAAATCATTGCTTGTTGCATTGAAGAGCAAGGCTGGTCGTAACAACAACGGTCGTATCACAGTTCGTCACCAAGGTGGTGGACACAAACGTTTCTACCGTTTGGTTGACTTCAAACGTAACAAAGACAACGTTGAAGCAGTTGTTAAAACAATCGAGTACGATCCAAACCGTTCTGCAAACATCGCTCTTGTACACTACACTGACGGTGTGAAAGCATACATCATCGCTCCAAAAGGTCTTGAAGTTGGTCAACGTATCGTTTCAGGTCCAGAAGCAGATATCAAAGTCGGAAACGCTCTTCCACTTGCTAATATCCCAGTTGGTACTTTGATCCACAACATCGAGTTGAAACCAGGTCGTGGTGGTGAATTGGTACGTGCTGCTGGTGCATCTGCTCAAGTATTGGGTTCTGAAGGCAAATACGTTCTTGTTCGTCTTCAATCTGGCGAAGTACGTATGATCCTTGGAACTTGTCGTGCTACAGTTGGTGTTGTCGGAAACGAACAACACGGACTTGTAAACCTTGGTAAAGCAGGACGTAGCCGTTGGAAAGGTATCCGCCCAACAGTTCGTGGTTCTGTAATGAACCCTAACGATCACCCACACGGTGGTGGTGAAGGTAAAGCACCAGTTGGTCGTAAAGCACCATCTACTCCATGGGGCAAACCTGCTCTTGGTCTTAAAACTCGTAACAAGAAAGCGAAATCTGACAAACTTATCGTTCGTCGTCGCAACGAGAAATAATATTAAACTAGTCGCTTAAGCAACTAGTAAATCCGCCAGCTCGGTAGCGCTCCATAGGAGCGCAAGCCGCTGTGGTACAACATTTAAAGGAGAAAATATAAAAATGGGACGCAGTCTTAAAAAAGGACCTTTCGTCGATGAGCATTTGATGAAAAAAGTTGAAGCTCAAGCTAACGACGAAAAGAAAAAAGTTATTAAAACTTGGTCACGTCGTTCAACGATCTTCCCAAGTTTCATTGGTTACACTATCGCAGTTTATGACGGACGTAAACATGTACCTGTTTACATCCAAGAAGACATGGTAGGTCACAAACTTGGTGAATTTGCACCAACTCGTACTTACAAAGGTCACGCTGCAGACGACAAGAAAACACGTAGAAAATAAGGAGAACATAAATGGCAGAAATTACTTCAGCTAAAGCAATGGCTCGTACAGTACGTGTTTCACCTCGTAAATCACGTCTTGTTCTTGATAACATCCGTGGTAAAAGCGTAGCCGATGCAATCGCAATCTTGACATTCACTCCAAACAAAGCTGCTGAAATCATCTTGAAAGTTTTGAACTCAGCTGTAGCTAACGCTGAAAACAACTTTGGTTTGGATAAAGCTAACTTGGTAGTATCTGAAGCGTTCGCAAACGAAGGACCAACTATGAAACGTTTCCGTCCACGTGCGAAAGGTTCAGCTTCACCAATCAACAAACGTACAGCTCACATCACTGTAGCTGTTGCAGAAAAATAAGGAGGTAAAATCGTGGGTCAAAAAGTACATCCAATTGGTATGCGTGTCGGCATCATCCGTGATTGGGATGCCAAATGGTATGCTGAAAAAGAATACGCGGATTACCTTCATGAAGATCTTGCAATCCGTAAATTCGTTCAAAAAGAACTTGCTGACGCAGCAGTTTCAACTATCGAAATCGAACGCGCAGTAAACAAAGTTAACGTTTCACTTCACACTGCTAAACCAGGTATGGTTATCGGTAAAGGTGGTGCTAACGTTGATGCACTCCGTGCAAAACTTAACAAATTGACTGGAAAACAAGTACACATCAACATCATCGAAATCAAACAACCTGATTTGGATGCTCACCTTGTAGGTGAAGGAATTGCTCGTCAATTGGAGCAACGTGTTGCTTTCCGTCGTGCACAAAAACAAGCAATCCAACGTGCAATGCGTGCTGGAGCTAAAGGAATCAAAACTCAAGTATCAGGTCGTTTGAACGGTGCAGATATCGCCCGTGCTGAAGGATACTCTGAAGGAACTGTTCCACTTCACACACTTCGTGCAGATATCGATTACGCTTGGGAAGAAGCAGATACTACATACGGTAAACTTGGTGTTAAAGTATGGATCTACCGTGGTGAAGTTCTTCCAGCTCGCAAAAACACTAAAGGAGGTAAATAACCAATGTTAGTACCTAAACGTGTTAAACACCGTCGTGAATTCCGTGGAAAAATGCGCGGTGAAGCAAAAGGTGGAAAAGAAGTAGCATTCGGTGAATACGGTCTTCAAGCTACAACTAGCCACTGGATCACTAACCGCCAAATCGAAGCTGCTCGTATCGCCATGACTCGTTACATGAAACGTGGTGGTAAAGTTTGGATTAAAATCTTCCCACACAAATCATACACTGCTAAAGCTATCGGTGTGCGTATGGGATCTGGTAAAGGGGCACCTGAAGGTTGGGTAGCACCAGTTAAACGTGGTAAAGTGATGTTCGAAATCGCTGGTGTATCTGAAGAGATCGCTCGCGAAGCGCTTCGTCTTGCTAGCCACAAATTGCCAGTTAAATGTAAATTCGTAAAACGTGAAGCAGAATAAGGAGAAGGCATGAAACTTAATGAAGTAAAAGAATTTGTTAAAGAACTTCGTGGTCTTTCTCAAGAAGAACTCGCGAAGCGCGAAAACGAATTGAAAAAAGAATTGTTTGAACTTCGTTTCCAAGCTGCTACTGGTCAATTGGAACAAACAGCTCGCTTGAAAGAAGTTAAAAAACAAATCGCTCGTATCAAAACAGTTCAATCTGAAGCGAAATAATAGACTAGGGAAGGAGAAATTTCAATGGAACGCAATAATCGTAAAGTTCTTGTTGGACGTGTTGTATCTGACAAAATGGACAAGACAATCACAGTTGTAGTTGAAACAAAACGTAACCACCCAGTCTATGGTAAACGTATTAACTACTCTAAAAAATACAAAGCTCATGATGAAAACAATGTTGCCAAAGAAGGCGATATCGTACGTATCATGGAAACTCGTCCGCTTTCAGCTACAAAACGTTTCCGTCTTGTAGAAGTTGTTGAAGAAGCGGTCATCATCTAATCAAACCTGAAAGGAGAAAACTGAAATGATTCAAACAGAAACTCGTTTGAAAGTCGCAGACAACAGCGGTGCTCGCGTAATCTTGACTATCAAAGTTCTTGGTGGTTCAGGACGTAAATTTGCAAACATCGGTGATGTTATCGTGGCATCTGTAAAACAAGCTACTCCTGGTGGTGCGGTTAAAAAAGGTGACGTTGTTAAAGCAGTTATCGTTCGTACTAAATCAGGTGCTCGTCGTGCTGATGGTTCATACATCAAGTTTGACGAAAACGCAGCAGTTATCATCCGTGAAGACAAAACTCCTCGCGGAACACGTATCTTTGGCCCAGTTGCACGTGAATTGCGTGAAGGTGGCTTCATGAAGATCGTGTCACTTGCTCCAGAAGTACTTTAATTTTTAGAAACAAACTAGTCCCCTGGATTTACCTCCAGGGTGCCCTTATGGGCGTAAGAAAAATCAAGGAGAAACCTAATGTTTGTAAAAAAAGGCGACAAAGTTCGCGTAATCGCTGGTAAAGATAAGGGAACAGAAGCTGTTGTCCTTACTGCCCTTCCAAAAGTAAACAAAGTTATCGTTGAAGGTGTTAACATCGTTAAGAAACACCAACGTCCAACTAACGAGCTTCCTCAAGGTGGTATCATCGAGAAAGAAGCAGCTATCCACGTATCAAACGTTCAAGTTTTGGACAAAAATGGTGTAGCTGGTCGTGTTGGTTACAAATTTGTAGACGGTAAAAAAGTTCGCTACAACAAAAAATCAGGCGAAGTGCTTGATTAATCACGAAGGAAAGGAGAAGTATAATGGCAAATCGTTTAAAAGAAAAATATCTTAATGAAGTAGTTCCTGCTTTGACAGAACAATTCAACTACTCATCAGTGATGGCTGTGCCTAAAGTAGATAAGATCGTTTTGAACATGGGTGTTGGTGAAGCTGTATCAAACGCTAAAAGCCTTGAAAAAGCTGCTGAAGAATTGGCACTTATCTCAGGTCAAAAACCACTTATCACTAAAGCTAAAAAATCAATCGCCGGCTTCCGTCTTCGTGAAGGTGTTGCGATTGGTGCAAAAGTTACCCTTCGTGGTGAACGTATGTACGAATTCTTGGATAAATTGGTTTCAGTTTCACTTCCACGTGTACGTGACTTCCACGGTGTTCCAACAAAATCATTTGACGGCCGCGGAAACTACACACTTGGTGTGAAAGAACAATTGATCTTCCCAGAAATCAACTTCGATGACGTTGACAAAACTCGTGGTCTTGACATCGTTATCGTAACAACTGCTAACACTGACGAAGAGTCACGTGCATTGCTTACAGGCCTTGGAATGCCTTTTGCAAAATAATATAGGAGGTAAATCTAATGGCTAAAAAATCAATGATTGCTAAGAACAAACGTCCAGCGAAGTTCTCTACTCAAGCTTATACTCGTTGTGAAAAATGTGGTCGTCCACATTCAGTTTACCGCAAATTTAAACTTTGCCGTGTTTGCTTCCGTGAATTAGCTTACAAAGGACAAATTCCTGGTGTAACAAAAGCATCTTGGTAATTTAAGATATCAAGGGCGTCAAAACTCTAAGTGAAAATAGGAAACTTGACGAAGAAACTGAAGTTTCTAGGAAAGTTTATCTTTTTCACACAGAGTTTAGCCCGGGTTCAGTTGGACTTGCCAATTTGAACACGAGCTACAGCTTTGGCAAAAAAGACCAATTTTCTTTGGAGCATCGCTCCTGTATCAAATTGCCTATTTTTGCTCTTGCTGTTACGCTCTTTGTATCATGTATTAACTAGCAAGTGCAACTTGCAAACTACTAGTAAGAGGAGAAAAACAAAATGGTTATGACTGACCCAATCGCAGACTTCCTAACTCGTATTCGTAACGCTAACCAAGCGAAACACGAAGTACTTGAAGTACCTGCATCAAACATCAAAAAAGGGATTGCTGAAATCCTTAAACGCGAAGGTTTTGTAAAAAACGTTGAAATCATCGAAGATGACAAACAAGGCATCATCCGTGTATTCCTTAAATACGGACCAAACGGTGAAAAAGTTATCACTAACTTGAAACGTGTTTCTAAACCAGGACTTCGTGTCTACAAAAAACGTGAAGACCTTCCAAAAGTTCTTAACGGACTTGGAATTGCTATCCTTTCAACTTCTGAAGGTTTGCTTACTGATAAAGAAGCACGCCAAAAGAATGTTGGTGGTGAGGTTATCGCTTACGTTTGGTAATTGATGATGTGAGAGCGTTAAAAGAATGCAGTGAAAATAGGAAGTTTGTAGCCGGAGCGATGCTCCAAGACAAACTTATCTTTTTCACCAAATTCTTAGCTCGAACTCAAATCAAGATACAAAGCTCGTTAGAGCGTGTTCAGTTCAGCTCTTGAGCTAAATAAGTATCTGAACCCCGTGAAAACTGGCCTTTCTGGCCTGACAATTTAACAGGAGAAAATAAACATGTCACGTATTGGTAATAAAGTTATCGTGTTGCCTGCTGGTGTTGAACTCACTAACAATGACAACGTTGTAACTGTAAAAGGACCTAAAGGAGAACTTACTCGTGAGTTCTCAAAAGATATTGAAATCCGTGTGGAAGGTACTGAAGTAACTCTTCACCGTCCAAACGATTCAAAAGAAATGAAAACTATCCACGGAACTACTCGTGCCCTTTTGAACAACATGGTTATTGGTGTATCAGAAGGATTCAAGAAAGAACTTGAAATGCGCGGGGTTGGTTACCGTGCACAACTTCAAGGATCTAAACTTGTTTTGGCTGTTGGTAAATCTCATCCAGACGAAGTTGAAGCTCCAGAAGGAATTACTTTTGAACTTCCAAACCCAACAACAATCGTTGTTAGCGGAATTTCAAAAGAAGTAGTTGGTCAAACAGCTGCTTACGTACGTAGCCTTCGTTCACCAGAACCATATAAAGGTAAAGGTATCCGTTACGTTGGTGAATTCGTTCGCCGTAAAGAAGGTAAAACAGGTAAATAATGTTGAGTGGTTGATTCTCAACCACCAACCTATTTTCCAACTTTGTGCATAGCACACGATTTAAAACTAAAGAGGTGAAAACTGTGATTTCAAAACCAGATAAAAACAAACTCCGCCAAAAACGCCACCGTCGCGTTCGCGGAAAACTCTCTGGAACTGCTGATCGCCCACGTTTGAACGTATTCCGTTCTAATACAGGCATCTACGCTCAAGTGATTGATGACGTAGCGGGTGTAACGCTCGCAAGTGCTTCAACTCTTGACAAAGAAGTTTCAAAAGGAACTAAAACTGAACAAGCCGTTGCTGTCGGTAAACTCGTTGCAGAACGTGCAAACGCTAAAGGTATTTCAGAAGTGGTGTTCGACCGCGGTGGATATCTATATCACGGACGTGTGAAAGCTTTGGCTGATGCAGCTCGTGAAAACGGATTGAAATTCTAATAGGAGGACACTAGAAAATGGCATTTAAAGACAATGCAGTTGAATTAGAAGAACGCGTAGTTGCTGTCAACCGTGTTACAAAAGTTGTTAAAGGTGGACGTCGTCTTCGTTTCGCAGCTCTTGTTGTTGTTGGTGACCACAACGGTCGCGTAGGATTTGGTACTGGTAAAGCTCAAGAAGTTCCAGAAGCAATCCGTAAAGCAGTAGATGATGCTAAGAAAAACTTGATCGAAGTTCCTATGGTTGGAACAACAATCCCACACGAAGTTCTTTCAGAATTCGGTGGAGCTAAAGTATTGTTGAAACCTGCTGTAGAAGGTTCTGGAGTTGCCGCTGGTGGTGCAGTTCGTGCCGTTGTGGAATTGGCAGGTGTGGCAGATATTACATCTAAATCACTTGGTTCTAACACTCCAATCAACATTGTTCGTGCAACTGTTGAAGGTTTGAAACAATTGAAACGCGCTGAAGAAGTTGCTGCCCTTCGTGGTATTTCAGTTTCTGATTTGGCATAAGAAAGGGGATAAAATGGCTCAAATTAAAATTACTTTGACTAAGTCTCCAATCGGACGCATTCCATCACAACGTAAAACTGTTGTAGCACTTGGACTTGGCAAATTGAACAGCTCTGTTATTAAAGAAGATAACGCTGCTATCCGTGGTATGATCACAGCAGTATCTCACTTGGTAACAGTTGAAGAAGTAAACTAATGAATTTTTAGGGGATGTGCACTATACCATCCCCTAAAACTAGATATAGTCATCTATGGTGACGTCGTATAGGCGAGTTGATGGGGGAGACAACCTTTTCTCCCTTATCGGCGCTAGCATTTTACAAAAGAGGAGAAAATAAAAATGAAACTTCATGAATTGAAACCTGCAGAAGGTTCTCGTAAAGTACGTAACCGCGTTGGTCGTGGTACTTCATCAGGTAACGGTAAAACATCTGGTCGTGGTCAAAAAGGTCAAAAAGCTCGTAGCGGTGGCGGAGTTCGCCTTGGTTTTGAAGGTGGACAAACTCCATTGTTCCGTCGTCTTCCAAAACGTGGATTCACTAACATCAACGCTAAAGAATACGCAATTGTGAACCTTGACCAATTGAACGTCTTTGAAGATGGTGCTGAAGTTACTCCAGTTGTTCTTATCGAAGCAGGAATTGTTAAAGCTGAAAAATCAGGTATTAAAATTCTTGGTAACGGTGAGTTGACTAAGAAATTGACTGTGAAAGCAGCTAAATTCTCTAAATCAGCTGAAGAAGCTATCACTGCTAAAGGTGGTTCAGTAGAAGTCATCTAAGAGAGGTGACCTATGTTTTTTAAATTATTAAGAGAAGCTCTTAAAGTTAAGCAGGTTCGATCAAAAATTTTATTTACAATTTTTATCGTTTTGGTCTTTCGTATCGGAACTAGCATTACAGTTCCGGGTGTGAATGCCAATAGCTTGAATGCTTTAAGTGGATTATCCTTCTTAAACATGTTGAGCTTGGTGTCAGGGAATGCCATGAAAAACTTCTCAGTTTTTGCTCTTGGTGTTAGTCCCTACATTACGGCCTCTATCGTTGTCCAACTCTTGCAAATGGATATTTTACCCAAATTTGTAGAGTGGGGTAAACAAGGGGAAGTAGGTCGAAGAAAATTAAATCAAGCTACTCGTTATATTGCTCTTGTTCTAGCCTTTGTGCAATCGATCGGGATTACAGCTGGTTTTAATACTTTGGCTGGAGCTCAATTGTTGAAAACAGCTCTTACTCCACAAGTCTTTATCATGATTGGTATTATCTTAACAGCTGGTAGTATGATTGTGACTTGGTTGGGAGAGCAAATTACAGATAAGGGATACGGAAATGGTGTTTCTATGATTATCTTTGCCGGGATTGTTGCCTCAATTCCAGAGATGATTCAGGCATCTATGTGGACTACTTTGTGAACGTCCCAAGTAGCCGTATCAACTCATCTATCATTTTCGTAATCATTTTGATTATTACTGTATTGTTGATCATTTATTTTACAACTTATGTTCAACAAGCAGAATACAAAATTCCAATCCAATATACTAAGGTTGCACAAGGTGCTCCATCTAGCTCTTACCTTCCTTTGAAGGTAAACCCTGCTGGAGTTATCCCTGTTATCTTTGCAAGTTCGATTACTGCAGCGCCTGCGGCTATTCTTCAGTTTTTGAGTGCTACAGGTCATGATTGGGCTTGGGTAAGAACAGCACAAGAAATGCTGGCAACAACTTCACCAACTGGTATTGCTATGTATGCTTTATTGATTATTCTCTTTACATTCTTCTATACGTTTGTACAGATTAATCCTGAAAAAGCGGCAGAGAATCTACAAAAGAGCGGTGCCTATATCCACGGAGTTCGTCCTGGTAAAGGTACAGAAGAATATATGTCTAAACTTCTTCGTCGTCTTGCAACTGTTGGTTCTCTCTTCCTTGGTGTGATTTCTATTTTACCGATCGTAGCAAAAGATGTTTTCGGACTTTCAGAAGCAGTTGCTTTTGGAGGTACTAGTCTTTTGATCATTATCTCTACAGGTATTGAAGGAATAAAACAATTAGAAGGTTACTTATTGAAACGTAAGTATGTTGGTTTCATGGATAGAACAGAATAAAATAGAAGTATTTACTTGAATTGTAAATGCTGAGGGAGTGGAGGTTTAACTCTAACATTTGTAAGAGTTTGGTCTCCCCTCTTCTATTTTGTTTTTAAATAGGGGTGAAAAAATTTTTTGCTTCTATTTAAAAATAAAATAAGGAGATCAAATCATGAATCTTTTGATTATGGGCTTACCTGGTGCAGGTAAGGGAACTCAAGCAGCAAAAATCGTAGAACAATTCCATGTTGCACATATCTCAACAGGTGATATGTTCCGCGCTGCTATGGCAAATCAAACTGAAATGGGTGTTCTTGCTAAGTCATACATTGACAAGGGTGAATTGGTTCCTGACGAAGTTACAAATGGGATCGTAAAAGAACGTCTTTCACAAGATGATATTAAAGAAACAGGATTCTTGTTGGATGGTTACCCACGTACAATCGAACAAGCTCATGCTTTGGACAAAACATTGGCTGAACTTGGCATTGAACTAGAAGGTGTTATCAATATTGAAGTGAATCCTGACAGCCTCTTGGAACGTTTGAGTGGCCGTATCATCCACCGCGTAACTGGAGAAACTTTCCACAAGGTCTTTAACCCACCAGTTGACTATAAAGAAGAAGATTACTACCAACGTGAAGATGATAAGCCTGAGACAGTGAAACGTCGTTTGGATGTGAATATTGCTCAAGGAGAACCAATCATTGCTCACTACCGTGCCAAAGGTTTGGTTCATGACATCGAAGGTAATCAAGATATCAATGATGTCTTCTCAGATATCGAAAAAGTATTGACAAATTTGAAATAAAGCGTTTTTCACACTTGCAAAAATCCGCTACAAATGTTATACTGAGATAGTCTGACTTATAATTGTTGTCTCTGTGTCTAGAGGCATCGAATCGAAATTTATGGAGGTGCTTTTGCGTGGCAAAAGACGATGTGATTGAAGTTGAAGGCAAAGTAGTTGATACAATGCCGAATGCAATGTTTACGGTTGAACTTGAAAATGGACATCAGATTTTAGCAACAGTTTCTGGTAAAATTCGTAAAAACTATATTCGTATTTTAGCGGGAGATCGTGTTACTGTCGAAATGAGTCCATATGACTTGACACGTGGACGTATCACTTACCGCTTTAAATAATCGAAAAACTTGGAGGGATAAGAAATGAAAGTAAGACCATCGGTCAAACCAATTTGCGAATACTGTAAAGTTATTCGTCGTAATGGTCGTGTTATGGTAATTTGCCCAGCAAATCCAAAACACAAACAACGTCAAGGATAAGATAGAAAGGAGAAAACATGGCTCGTATTGCTGGAGTTGACATTCCAAATGACAAACGCGTAGTAATCTCATTGACTTATGTTTATGGTATCGGACTTGCAACATCTAAGAAAATTTTGGCTGCTGCTGGAATCTCAGAAGATGTTCGTGTACGTGATCTTACATCAGATCAAGAAGATGCTATCCGTCGTGAAGTGGATGCAATCAAAGTTGAAGGTGACCTTCGTCGTGAAGTAAACTTGAACATCAAACGTTTGATGGAAATCGGTTCATACCGTGGTATCCGTCACCGTCGTGGACTTCCTGTCCGTGGACAAAACACTAAAAACAACGCTCGCACTCGTAAAGGTAAAGCTGTTGCGATTGCTGGTAAGAAAAAATAATATAGGAGGTAAAAGTCTTGGCTAAACCAACACGTAAACGTCGTGTGAAAAAGAATATCGAATCTGGTATTGCTCATATTCACGCTACATTTAATAACACTATTGTTATGATTACTGATGTGCATGGTAATGCAATTGCTTGGTCATCAGCTGGTGCTCTTGGTTTCAAAGGTTCTCGTAAATCTACACCATTCGCTGCTCAAATGGCTTCTGAAGCTGCTGCTAAATCTGCACAAGAACACGGTCTTAAATCAGTTGAAGTTACTGTAAAAGGTCCAGGTTCTGGTCGTGAGTCAGCTATTCGTGCGCTTGCTGCCGCTGGTCTTGAAGTAACAGCAATTCGTGATGTGACTCCAGTGCCACACAATGGTGCTCGTCCTCCAAAACGTCGCCGTGTATAATCATCGCATTACACTGCTTTTCGTTTAAGAGGGAGTAACTAAATGATCGAGTTTGAAAAACCAAATATAACAAAAATTGATGAAAATAAAGATTATGGCAAGTTTGTAATCGAACCACTTGAACGTGGCTACGGTACAACTCTTGGTAACTCTCTTCGTCGTGTACTTCTAGCTTCTCTACCAGGAGCAGCTGTGACATCTATCAATATTGATGGTGTGTTGCATGAGTTTGACACAGTTCCAGGTGTTCGTGAAGACGTGATGCAAATCATTCTGAACATTAAAGGAATTGCAGTGAAATCGTACGTTGAAGACGAAAAAATCATCGAACTGGATGTTGAAGGTCCTGCTGAAGTAACAGCTGGTGACATTTTGACAGATAGCGATATTGAAATTGTAAATCCAGATCATTATCTCTTTACAATCGGTGAAGGTTCTTCGCTAAAAGCGACTATGACTGTTAACAGTGGTCGTGGATATGTACCTGCTGATGAAAATAAAAAAGATAATGCACCAGTTGGAACACTTGCTGTAGATTCTATTTATACACCAGTTACAAAAGTCAACTATCAAGTGGAACCTGCTCGTGTAGGTAGCAATGATGGATTTGACAAATTAACCCTTGAAATCTTGACAAATGGAACAATTATTCCAGAAGATGCTTTAGGGCTTTCAGCACGTATTTTGACAGAACATCTTGATTTGTTTACAAATCTTACTGAGATTGCTAAGTCAACTGAAGTGATGAAAGAAGCTGATACTGAATCTGACGACCGTATTTTGGATCGTACGATTGAGGAACTGGATTTGTCTGTGCGTTCATACAACTGTTTGAAACGTGCCGGTATCAATACTGTGCATGATTTGACAGAAAAATCTGAAGCAGAGATGATGAAAGTACGAAATCTTGGACGCAAGAGTTTGGAAGAAGTGAAACTCAAACTCATTGATTTGGGTCTTGGATTAAAAGATAAATAAAGGAGGAATACATGGCTTACCGTAAACTAGGACGCACTAGCTCACAACGTAAAGCAATGCTTCGCGATTTGACAACTGACCTTTTGATCAACGAATCAATCGTGACAACTGAAGCTCGTGCTAAAGAAATCCGTAAAACTGTTGAAAAAATGATTACTCTAGGTAAACGTGGTGATTTGCATGCACGTCGTCAAGCAGCTGCTTTCGTACGTAATGAAATCGCATCTGAAAACTATGATGAAGCAACTGATAAGTACACTTCTACTACAGCACTTCAAAAATTGTTCTCAGAAATCGCACCTCGTTATGCTGAACGTAACGGTGGATACACTCGTATCCTTAAAACTGAACCACGTCGTGGTGATGCAGCGCCAATGGCGATCATCGAATTAGTATAAAATCATCAATTTTGTTGAGTGTTATGATGATGGAGTCTTGTGCTCTTAGTCTAGCTCTGGTCTACCGCTAGGATCTCGGTCCTAGCGGGAACACTCATCATAAGTTGGGATAGTAGACGCTTGTTTACGAAATTGTTTTTTTCTTAAGAACAACTTCGTAAGCAGGCGTTTTTGAGTATTTTAGTTAGAATTATGCTATACTATTTGAAAAGAATCCTGTTTAATGTTCAGGTTTCCTATTAAAAGAAGAATTGGAGTTTGCTTATGAAAGCGATTATAACTGTTGTTGGTAAAGATAAATCTGGAATTGTTGCAGGTGTTTCTGGTAAAATTGCAGAATTGGGTTTGAACATAGACGATATCTCTCAAACTGTCTTGGATGAATACTTCACGATGATGGCTGTCGTTTCTAGTGATGAAAAGCAGGATTTTACTTATCTGCGAAATGAGTTTGAAACTTTTGGGCAAACTTTGAATGTGAAAATCAATATTCAGAGTGCTGCGATCTTCGAAGCTATGTATAATATCTAGGAGGTGCACATGGATATTAGACAAGTTACTGAAACCATTGCCATGATTGAGGAGCAAAACTTCGATATCAGAACCATTACCATGGGAATTTCCCTTTTGGACTGTATCGATCCAGATATCAATTGTGCAGCGGAGAAAATTTATCAAAAGATCACGACAAAGGCGGCTAATTTAGTAGCAGTTGGGGATGAAATTGCAGCTGAGTTGGGAATTCCAATCGTTAATAAGCGTGTATCGGTGACTCCTATTTCTTTGATTGGTGCAGCGACAGATGCGACAGACTATGTGGTTCTGGCAAAAGCGCTTGATAAGGCTGCGAAAGAGATTGGTGTGGATTTTATCGGTGGTTTTTCTGCCTTGGTACAAAAGGGTTATCAAAAGGGAGATGAGATTCTCATCAATTCTATTCCTCGCGCTTTGGCTGAAACGGATAAGGTCTGCTCGTCAGTTAATATCGGTTCAACCAAGTCTGGTATTAATATGACGGCTGTGGCAGATATGGGACGAATTATCAAGGAAACGGCTAATCTATCTGATATGGGTGCAGCTAAGTTAGTTGTATTCGCTAATGCTGTTGAGGACAATCCATTTATGGCGGGTGCCTTCCATGGTGTTGGGGAAGCTGATGTTATCATCAATGTCGGGGTTTCTGGTCCTGGTGTGGTCAAGCGTGCCTTGGAAAAAGTTCGTGGAGAGAGTTTTGATGTAGTAGCCGAAACGGTCAAGAAAACTGCCTTTAAAATCACTCGTATCGGTCAATTGGTTGGTCAAATGGCTAGTGAGAGACTGGGTGTGGAGTTTGGTATTGTGGACTTGAGTTTGGCGCCAACCCCTGCGGTTGGAGACTCTGTGGCACGTGTTCTTGAGGAAATGGGTCTAGAAACAGTTGGCACGCATGGAACGACGGCTGCCTTGGCTCTCTTGAACGACCAAGTTAAGAAGGGCGGAGTGATGGCCTGCAACCAAGTAGGTGGTTTGTCAGGTGCCTTTATCCCTGTTTCTGAGGATGAGGGGATGATTGCTGCAGTGCAAAACGGCTCTCTTAATCTGGAAAAACTAGAAGCCATGACGGCTATCTGTTCTGTTGGTTTGGATATGATTGCCATTCCGGAGGATACACCTGCTGAAACCATTGCGGCTATGATTGCAGATGAAGCTGCAATTGGTGTCATTAATATGAAGACAACGGCTGTTCGTATCATTCCAAAAGGAAAAGAAGGCGATATGATTGAGTTTGGTGGCCTATTAGGAACTGCACCTGTTATGAAGGTCAATGGAGCTTCGTCTGTCGATTTCATCTCTCGTGGTGGACAAATCCCAGCACCAATTCATAGTTTTAAAAATTAAGAAAATAGGAGAAATTTTAAGTTCTATTTAAGGTTGGATGTGTATACTATAATCATTAAATAAAGACCTCCTAATATTATTTGAAACAGATAACACTGATTTAGTTTGAATTTGATTTTCATCTAATATCTTTATTTAATAGAACTCCTAAACTTTTTCATAATAATCTCCTGCAAAAGTCACCTGTCTGGGTGGCTTTTGTTTTATCATCCATGATATAATAGAAGCAAACGGAGGACGGAAAATGGTAAAAGTACGATTGTATTTGGTACGTCATGGCAAGACTATGTTTAACACGATTGGTCGCGCGCAAGGTTGGAGCGATACTCCCTTAACAGCTGAAGGTGAACGAGGAATTCAAGAATTAGGAATCGGTTTGCGAGAATCTGGTCTACAGTTTGAGCGCGCTTATTCGAGTGATTCAGGGCGCACCATTCAGACAATGGGAATCATTCTTGAAGAACTTGGCTTGCAGGGGAAAATCCCTTATCGCATGGACAAGCGTATCAGAGAATGGTGTTTCGGTAGTTTTGATGGAGCTTACGATGGCGATCTTTTCATGGGCATTATTCCTCGTATCTTTAATGTGGAACACGTTCACCAATTATCTTATGCTGAACTGGCTGAGGGCTTGGTAGAGGTCGATACAGCTGGTTGGGCTGAAGGCTGGGAAAAACTCAGTGGCCGTATCAAAGAAGGCTTTGAAGCGATTGCTAAAGAAATGGAAGAACAAGGCGGCGGCAACGCCCTTGTTGTCAGCCACGGAATGACCATTGGAACCATTGTGTATCTGATTAATGGCATGCATCCGCATGGTCTAGATAATGGTAGCGTGACGATCCTTGAATATGAGGATGGTCAGTTTAGCGTTGAGGTTGTCGGCGACCGTAGTTACCGAGAACTAGGACGGGAGAAGATGCAAGAGACAAATAGTTAATAGAAGTTAGCTCTAAATGTGAGCTAATTTTTTATACTGCTAAATAAGTTGGATTTGCGATTCGGTCTTTCTTGCTATCCAAGTCTAAAAGAACATTTCTCGTCTTTCAAATTCCCTCAAAAATGGTATAATAGTAACATCACAAAATTGGAGAGAGACCATGAGTTTTTACAATCATAAAGAAATTGAGCCTAAGTGGCAGGGCTACTGGGCAGAACATCATACATTTAAGACAGGGACAGATGCATCAAAACCGAAGTTTTATGCTCTCGATATGTTCCCTTATCCGTCTGGAGCGGGTCTGCACGTAGGACACCCAGAAGGTTACACAGCAACCGATATCCTCAGCCGTTACAAACGTGCGCAAGGCTACAATGTCCTTCACCCAATGGGTTGGGATGCTTTTGGTTTGCCTGCAGAGCAATATGCTATGGATACGGGGAATGACCCAGCAGAATTTACAGCGGAAAACATTGCTAACTTCAAACGTCAAATCAATGCGCTTGGATTTTCTTACGACTGGGATCGTGAAGTCAATACGACAGATCCAAATTACTACAAGTGGACACAATGGATTTTCACTAAACTTTACGAAAAAGGCTTGGCCTATGAAGCGGAAGTGCCAGTAAACTGGGTTGAGGAATTGGGAACAGCCATCGCCAACGAAGAGGTTCTTCCTGATGGAACGTCTGAGCGTGGAGGCTATCCAGTTGTCCGCAAGCCAATGCGCCAATGGATGCTCAAAATCACGGCTTACGCAGAGCGTTTGCTCAATGACTTAGATGAACTAGATTGGCCAGAGTCTATCAAGGACATGCAACGAAACTGGATTGGGAAATCAACTGGTGCCAATGTAACTTTCAAAGTAAAAGGAACAGACAAGGAATTTACAGTCTTTACTACTCGTCCGGATACCCTTTTCGGTGCGACTTTCACTGTCTTGGCTCCTGAACATGAATTAGTAGACGCTATCACAAGTTCAGAGCAAGCAGAGGCTGTAGCAAACTATAAACACCAAGCTAGCCTCAAATCTGACTTGGCTCGTACAGACCTTGCTAAAGAAAAAACAGGGGTTTGGACTGGTGCTTATGCCGTCAACCCTGTCAATGGTAAGGAAATTCCAATCTGGATTGCGGATTATGTTCTTGCTAGCTATGGAACAGGTGCCGTTATGGCTGTCCCTGCCCATGACCAACGTGACTGGGAATTTGCCAAACAATTTGACCTTCCAATCGTCGAAGTACTTGAAGGTGGAAACGTTGAAGAAGCTGCCTACACAGAAGATGGACTTCATGTCAATTCAGACTTCCTAGATGGACTCAACAAAGAAGATGCTATTGCCAAGATTGTGGCTTGGTTGGAAGAAAAAGGCTGTGGACAAGAGAAGGTCACCTACCGTCTCCGCGACTGGCTCTTTAGCCGTCAACGTTACTGGGGTGAGCCAATTCCTATCATTCATTGGGAAGATGGAACTTCAACAGCTGTCCCTGAAAGTGAATTGCCACTTGTCTTGCCAGTAACCAAGGACATCCGCCCTTCAGGTACTGGTGAAAGTCCACTAGCTAACTTGACAGATTGGCTTGAAGTGACTCGTGAAGATGGCGTCAAAGGTCGTCGTGAAACAAATACTATGCCACAGTGGGCTGGTTCAAGCTGGTACTACCTCCGCTATATTGACCCGCACAATACTGAGAAATTGGCCGATGAGGATCTTCTCAAACAATGGTTGCCAGTAGATATCTACGTGGGTGGTGCAGAGCACGCTGTGCTTCACTTGCTCTACGCTCGTTTCTGGCATAAATTCCTCTTTGACCTCGGTGTTGTTCCAACTAAAGAACCATTCCAAAAACTCTTTAACCAAGGAATGATTTTGGGAACAAGCTACCGTGACCACCGTGGCGCTCTTGTGGCAACCGATAAGGTTGAAAAACGTGACGGTTCCTTCTTCCATGTGGAAACAGGCGAAGAGTTGGAGCAAGCACCAGCCAAGATGTCTAAATCCCTTAAGAACGTTGTAAACCCAGACGATGTGGTGGAACAATACGGTGCCGATACCCTTCGTGTTTATGAAATGTTCATGGGCCCACTTGATGCTTCAATCGCTTGGTCTGAAGAAGGTCTGGAAGGAAGTCGTAAGTTCCTTGACCGTGTTTACCGTTTGATTACAAGTAAGGATATTGTTGCGGAAAACAATGGCGCTCTCGACAAGGTTTACAACGAAACCGTTAAAGCTGTCACAGAGCAAATCGAATCCCTCAAATTCAACACAGCCATTGCCCAACTTATGGTCTTTGTCAATGCGGCTAACAAGGAAGACAAGCTTTATGCAGACTACGCCAAAGGCTTTATTCAATTGATTGCACCATTTGCGCCTCACTTGGCAGAAGAGCTCTGGCAAACAGTTGCAGCAACAGGTGAGTCAATCTCTTACGTGGCTTGGCCAACATGGGACGAAAGTAAATTGGTTGAAGACGAAATCGAAATCGTTGTCCAAATCAAAGGAAAAGTCCGTGCCAAACTCATGGTCGCTAAAGATCTATCACGCGAAGAATTACAAGAAATTGCTCTCGCTGATGAAAAAGTCAAAGCAGAGATCGACGGCAAGGACATCGTGAAAGTAATTGCGGTACCTAACAAGCTGGTAAATATCGTTGTGAAATAAGATAGAAATCCTTCAGAGTAGAATCTGGAGGATTTTTTGAATCTTGTTATGAAAGTATGATATACTATGTGCAACTATAAAGTTTGGAAAGCGAAACAAGGAGAATAAGATGCCAGTAAACGAATATGGTCAGATGATCGGGGAGTCAATGGAAGGTTATACACCAGGTGAATTGCCTGCTATTGATTTCTTAGAAGGGCGTTATGCTCGAATAGAAGCTCTTTCGGTGGAAAAGCATGCGGAGGATTTATTAGCTGTTTATGGCCCTGATACGCCTCGGGAGATGTGGACTTACCTCTTTCAGGAGCCAGTAGCAGACATGGAGGAACTGGTCAGCCTTTTAAATCAGATGTTGGCTCGTAAGGACCGTTTTTACTATGCAATCATAGACAAGGCAACTGGTAAGGCTTTGGGAACTTTTTCTCTCATGCGCATTGATCAGAATAACCGAGTGATAGAAGTGGGGGCGGTCACTTTTTCTCCAGAGCTCAGGGGAACACGGATAGGAACTGAAGCCCAGTATCTCCTCGCTCGCTATGTTTTTGAAGAACTCCACTATCGTCGCTATGAGTGGAAATGTGATTCTCTTAATTTGCCATCCAGACGAGCTGCGGAGCGTTTGGGATTTATTTATGAAGGAACCTTCCGTCAGGCAGTGGTTTATAAGGGGCGTACGAGGGATACGGATTGGTTGTCTATGATTGATAAGGACTGGCCAAAAGTCAAAGATCGTTTGGAAACATGGTTGCGTCCTGAAAACTTTGATAAAAATGGACGACAGCACAAGAACTTGAGAGAACTCTAAGAGGTGATGACATGATAACTATTAGAAAGCAAGAAATCGTCAAGCTCGAGGATGTTTTGCATCTCTATCAGGCTGTCGGTTGGACAAATTATACAAATCAACCTAAGATGCTGGAGCAGTCCTTGTCTCATTCATTAGTAATTTATCTGGCACTTGATGGTGATGCTGTGGTGGGCTTGATTCGTTTGGTTGGAGATGGTTTTTCATCAGTTTTTGTACAGGATTTGATTGTTTTACCTAGCTATCAGCGCCAAGGGATTGGTAGCTCCTTGATGAAACAGGCTTTAGAGGATTTTAAAGAGGCTTATCAAGTCCAGCTGGCGACAGAACAGACAGAAGAAAATGTAGGATTTTATCGTTCTATGGGTTTTGAAACCTTATCCACCTATGACTGTACAGGAATGATTTGGGTAAACAGAGAAAAATAACAAACCTTGTTTGTTCTTAAGCAAAGTTTAAGGATGGTCTAGTATCATATAGTCATTAAATAAAGACCTCCTAACTTTATTTAATGAAATCCTAAAACTTTTTTCATCATAATCTCCTAATGAAGTCACCCAATCAGGTGGCTTTTTTGTAGGGTGAGGTGATGCTGATAGAAATTTTTTTAAAAATGGTAGAATTTGAGAAAAGTTAAGCTAGTTTTAAGTTTCGTCTTGTATCATATAATTATTAAATAAAGACCTCCTAACTTTATTTAATAAAATCCTAAACTTTTCTTTTTCATAATAATCTCCCTTAACTCCACCCAATCAGGTGGAGTTTTTTGGCTCTATTTCAGGCTTTTTGGGACTATTTTAAACATCATTTTCCGATATTTTTCGGGGAATTGTCGGGGACTTTTTGAGATTTTGTCGGGGATTTTTTAGCGAATATGACTAAGAAATAGATCTGTTGTCGCTTCAGCAAGTTCAACCTCACTTTGAATTTAAGTGACTGTTAATTGAAGGACTAGAACTACTGTAATAATGCTCTTGGTTGTCAAGGAGTGAGTCATCATATTGTTGTACAGCGGTTAAAGCTTGAAAAGCCGCGAATATAAACCTTTGACAAATTTTGTGAACTATGGGATAATAAAAAGGAATTGAGTACTAGTTCTATATCATAGGCTAGAAAAGACCCCAAGCTCACGACCAAATAAGCTTGAGGTCTTTTTTGACACTATTTATCCTTGTTTAGCCATTTATCGACTAATTGAAGAACGACACCGACCACAATTGGTCCGATGATAGTTTTGAGTACTAATTCCATCATAGGCTATCTCACCTCCTTTCGTAGGCGGTGTAGAAGTGCCGTAAAATATTATACCACATAAGTGCTAAAGTCGGGAGTCACCCAATCGGGTGGCTTTTTTGTTTGTGGCTTGGTTTTTTGATATAATAGAGCCATGAGTAGAATTTTAGATAATGAGATAATGGGGGATGAGGAGTTAGTAGAACGCACGCTCCGTCCTCAGTACTTACGTGAATATATTGGACAGGATAAGGTCAAGGACCAGCTCCAAATCTTTATCGAAGCTGCCAAAATGAGAGATGAAGCGCTGGATCATGTCCTCTTATTTGGCCCTCCAGGCTTGGGAAAAACGACCATGGCTTTTGTTATTGCCAACGAACTGGGGGTCAATCTCAAGCAGACGTCTGGACCTGTAATCGAAAAAGCTGGTGATCTGGTAGCGATTTTGAATGACTTAGAGCCTGGGGATGTCCTCTTTATTGACGAGATTCATCGCTTGCCCATGTCTGTGGAAGAGGTGCTTTATAGTGCCATGGAGGACTTTTACATCGATATCATGATTGGTGCTGGTGAAGGCAGTCTCAGTGTTCATTTGGAGTTGCCACCTTTTACCTTGATTGGTGCGACAACTCGGGCTGGTATGCTCTCAAATCCACTACGGGCACGTTTTGGGATTACGGGGCATATGGAGTATTATGCTCATGCTGACTTGACGGAAATTGTCGAGCGGACGGCAGATATTTTTGAGATGGAAATCACTCATGAGGCAGCGTCTGAGTTGGCTCTACGTAGTCGTGGAACCCCTCGTATTGCCAATCGTCTCCTCAAGCGCGTGCGCGATTTTGCCCAGATAATGGGGAATGGGGTTATCGATGATGTTATTACCGATAAGGCTTTGACCATGCTGGATGTTGACCATGAAGGTTTGGACTATGTGGATCAAAAAATCCTTCGCACCATGATTGAGATGTACGGTGGTGGCCCTGTCGGATTAGGGACTCTCTCTGTCAATATTGCCGAGGAGCGCGAGACGGTGGAAGACATGTATGAGCCTTACTTAATTCAAAAAGGTTTTATCATGCGGACACGTTCTGGACGGGTGGCGACTGCTAAGGCATATGAGCATTTAGGTTATGAATATAGTGAAAAATGAGCAAGAAATTCTAGAGGCTTTTAGAGAAAATCCGGATATGATGGCTATTCTAGAAACTATCCGAAACCTTGGTCTGAAAGACTCGTGGTTGACAGCAGGTTCAGTCAGAAATTTCATCTGGAATCTCTTGTCAGACAAATCCCCTTTTGACTGTGAAACAGATGTAGATGTAATTTTCTTTGATCCAGATATTTCTTATGAGGAAACCTTGTCCCTAGAGAAAAAGCTGAGAGAGGACTTTCCTCAGTACAAGTGGGAATTGAAAAATCAAGTCTATATGCACCAGCACAGCCCTCATACTCCTCCCTATACCAGTTCCTGTGATGCCATGAGTAAGTATCCAGAACGGTGTACGGCAGTTGGACTGCGCTTGAATGAAGAATCCGATTTTGAGCTCTATGCACCTTATGGTTTGGAGGATATTTTGAATTTTCAAGTTCATCCAACTCCTCATTTTTTAGAGAATGAAGACCGAATGGAACTTTATCGAACACGTCTATCCAAGAAAAATTGGCAGGAGAAATGGAAAAATTTGATTTTTAAAAATACTTAAGGAAACTTTAAGCTAGGAAGTGTATACTAAGTCCATAAGTTAAGAAGACCTTAACTTAAACTCCTAAAACTTTTTCATAATAATCTCCCTATAAAAAATAGAGTCGCCCAATCAGGCGGCTTATTTTTTTGAAAAATGGGCTTTGTGTCTGAGAATAATACTCAATGAAAATCAAAGTGCAAACTAGGAAGCTAGCCGCAGGCTGCTCAAAACACTGTTTTGAGGTTGCAGATAGAGCTGATGTAGTTTGAATTTGATTTTCGAAGAGTATAAATAGCTTAGTGATAGAAGAAAATAGGGAAATATGGTATAATGAAACGATAGATTTTTGAATAGGAATAAGATCATGTTTGGATTTTTTAAGAAAGATAAGGCTGTGGAAGTAGAGGTTCCGACACAGGTTCCTGCTCATATCGGCATCATCATGGATGGCAATGGCCGTTGGGCTAAAAAACGTATGCAACCGCGAGTTTTTGGACATAAGGCGGGCATGGAAGCATTGCAAACTGTGACCAAGGCAGCCAACAAACTAGGCGTTAAGGTTATTACGGTCTATGCTTTTTCTACAGAAAACTGGACCCGTCCAGATCAGGAAGTCAAGTTTATCATGAACTTGCCAGTAGAGTTTTATGATAATTATGTCCCAGAATTGCATGCGAATAATGTTAAGATTCAAATGATTGGGGAGACAGAACGCCTGCCTAAGCAAACTTTTGAAGCTCTGACCAAGGCTGAGGAATTAACTAAGAACAACACAGGATTAATTCTTAATTTTGCCCTCAACTATGGTGGACGTGCTGAGATTACACAGGCTCTTAAGTTGATTTCTCAGGATGTGTTAGATGCCAAAATCAACCCAGGTGACATCACAGAGGAATTGATTGGCAACTATCTCTTCACCCAGCATTTGCCTAAGGAGTTACGAGACCCAGACTTGATTATTCGGACTAGTGGAGAATTACGTTTGAGTAATTTCCTTCCATGGCAGGGAGCTATAGTGAGCTCTATTTTACGGACACCTTGTGGCTGATTTTGACGAGGCGGCCTTGCAGGAAGCCATTCTTGCCTACAATCGTCGTCATCGCCGATTTGGAGGAGTTTAGGAGGAAATATGACACAGGATTTACAGAAAAGAACCTTGTTTGCAGGGATTGCCCTGGCTATTTTCCTACCAATTTTAATGATTGGTGGACTCTTGCTTCAGATAGCAATTGGAATCATAGCCATGCTAGCCATGCATGAACTTTTGAAGATGAGAGGTCTAGAGACCATGACGATAGAGGGTCTCTTAACCCTCTTTGCAACCTTTGCCTTGACCATTCCCTTGGAGAATTATCTGACTTTTTTGCCAGTTGATGGGAATGTGGTTGCCTATAGTGTTTTGATTTCAATCATGTTAGGAACGACTGTTTTTAGCAAGTCCTATACGATTGAGGACGCTGTTTTTCCTCTTGCTATGAGTTTCTATGTAGGCTTTGGATTTAATGCTTTACTAGATGCTCGCGTTGCAGGTTTAGATAAGGCTCTCTTGGCCTTGTGTATCGTCTGGGCTACCGACAGTGGTGCCTATCTTGCTGGGATGAACTTTGGGAAACGGAAACTGGCTCCAACGGTTTCTCCAAATAAAACCTTTGAGGGTGCCTTGGGTGGCATTTTAGGTGCTATTTTAGTAACCATCATCTTTATGATGTTTGACAATACAGTTGCTCTTCCGTATGGAATTTACAAGATGTCAGTCTTTGCTATTTTCTTTAGCATTGCTGGACAATTTGGTGATTTACTAGAAAGTTCGATCAAGCGTCACTTTGGTGTCAAGGATTCTGGGAAATTTATCCCTGGACATGGTGGTGTTTTGGATCGTTTCGATAGTATGTTACTTGTATTTCCAATCATGCACTTATTTGGACTCTTTTAATCAAAAGACGGAGGAAATACTATGCTCGGAATTTTGACCTTTATTCTGGTTTTCGGGATTATTGTGGTGGTGCATGAGTTCGGCCACTTCTACTTTGCCAAGAAATCAGGGATTCTAGTGCGTGAATTTGCCATTGGTATGGGACCTAAGATCTTTGCTCATATTGGCAAGGATGGGACGGCCTATACCATTCGAATCTTGCCTCTGGGTGGCTATGTTCGCATGGCTGGTTGGAGTGATGATACAACTGAAATCAAGACAGGAACTCCTGTCAGTTTGACGCTTACTGATGATGGTAAGGTTAAACGCATCAATCTCTCAGGTAAAAAATTGGATCAAACAGCTCTTCCTATGCAGGTGACCCAGTTTGACTTTGAAGACAAGCTCTTTATCAAAGGATTGGTTCTGGAAGAAGAAAAAACATTTGCAGTGGATCACGATGCAACGGTTGTGGAAGCAGATGGTACTGAGGTTCGGATTGCACCTTTAGATGTTCAATATCAAAATGCGACTATCTGGGGGAAACTCATTACTAATTTTGCAGGTCCTATGAACAACTTTATCTTAGGGGTTGTTGTTTTCTGGATTTTAATCTTCATGCAGGGTGGTGTCAGAGATGTTGATACCAATCAGTTCCATGTCATGCCTCAAGGGGCCTTAGCTAAAGTAGGAGTGCCAGAAACAGCTCAGATTACCAAGATCGGCTCACATGAGATTAGCAACTGGGGAAGTTTGATTCAGGCTGTGGAATCAGAAACCAAAGATAAGACGGCCCCGACCTTGAATGTAACTATTTTTGAAAATGGTAGTGACAAACAAGTCACTGTTACTCCGGAAGAAAGTCAAGGTCGTTACCTTCTAGGTGTTCAACCGGGGATTAAATCAGATTTTGTATCTATGTTTGTAGGTGGTTTTACAACTGCTGCTGACTCGGCCCTACGAATTCTATCAGATCTGAAAAATCTGATTTTCCAACCGGATTTGAACAAGCTAGGTGGACCTGTTGCCATCTTTAAGGCAAGTAGTGATGCTGCTAAAAATGGAATTGAGAATGTCTTGTACTTCTTGGCAGTGATTTCCATCAATATTGGGATTTTTAATCTTATTCCGATTCCAGCCCTGGATGGTGGTAAGATTGTGCTCAATATCCTGGAAGCCATTCGCCGTAAACCATTAAAACAAGAAATTGAAACCTATGTCACCTTGGCCGGAGTGGTCATCATGGTTGTCTTGATGATTGCTGTGACTTGGAATGACATCATGCGACTCTTTTTTAGATAATCGAGGAATATTATGAAACAAAGTAAAATGCTTATCCCAACGCTTCGCGAAATGCCAAGTGATGCTCAAGTTATCAGCCATGCTCTTATGTTGCGCGCTGGTTATGTTCGTCAAGTATCTGCAGGTGTTTATTCTTACTTACCACTTGCCAACCGTGTGATTGAAAAAGCTAAAAACATCATGCGCCAAGAATTCGACAAGATTGGTGCCGTTGAGATGTTGGCTCCAGCCCTTCTCAGTGCAGAGTTGTGGCGCGAATCAGGTCGTTACGAAACTTATGGTGAAGACCTTTATAAACTAAAAAACCGCGAAAAATCAGACTTTATCCTAGGTCCAACTCACGAAGAAACCTTTACAACTATTGTTCGTGATTCTGTTAAGTCTTACAAGCAATTACCACTTAATCTCTATCAAATTCAACCTAAGTATCGTGATGAGAAACGCCCACGTAATGGACTTCTCCGTACGCGTGAGTTTATTATGAAAGACGGTTATAGCTTCCACTCTAATTATGATAGCTTAGATGTAACTTATGATGAATACAAGGCTGCCTATGAGCGTATTTTCACTCGTAGTGGTTTAGACTTCAAGGCTATCATCGGTGACGGTGGAGCCATGGGTGGTAAGGACAGCCAAGAATTTATGGCCATTACACCTGCTCGTACAGACCTTGACCGCTGGGTTGTCTTGGACAAGTCAGTTGCCTCATTTGATGAAATTCCTACAGAAGTGCAAGAAGAAATCAAGGCAGAATTGCTCAAATGGATGGTTTCTGGTGAAGATACCATTGCTTACTCAAGTGAATCTAGCTATGCGGCTAACTTGGAAATGGCAACAAATGAGTACAAACCAAGCAACCGTGTTGTCGCTGAAGAAGAAGTAACTCGTGTTGCAACGCCAGATGTTAAGTCAATCGATGAAGTTGCAGCCTTCCTCAACGTTCCAGAAGAACAAACAATTAAAACTCTCTTCTACATGGCAGATGGTGAGCTTGTTGCGGCCCTTCTAGTTGGAAATGACCAACTCAACGAAGTCAAGTTGAAAAACCACTTGGGAGCAGATTTCTTTGACGTTGCAAGTGAAGAAGAAGTGGCAAATCTTGTTCAAGCAGGTTTTGGTTCACTTGGACCAGTTGGTTTGCCAGAGAATGTTAAAATTATTGCAGATCGTAAGGTGCAAGATGTCCATAATGCAGTTGTGGGTGCTAACGAAGATGGCTATCACTTGACTGGTGTGAACCCAGGTCGTGACTTTATTGCAGAATATGTGGATATCCGTGAAGTTCGTGAGGGTGAAATTTCTCCAGACGGACAAGGTGTCCTTAACTTTGCGCGTGGTATCGAAATTGGTCACATCTTTAAACTCGGTACTCGCTACTCAGCAAGCATGGGAGCAGATGTCTTGGATGAAAATGGCCGTGCTGTACCGATCATCATGGGTTCATATGGTATCGGTGTCAGCCGTCTCCTTTCAGCAGTGATGGAGCAACACGCTCGCCTCTTTGTTAATAAAACGCCAAAAGGTGAATACCGTTATGCTTGGGGAATCAACTTCCCTAAAGAGTTGGCACCATTTGACGTGCATTTGATTACTGTCAATGTCAAAGATGAAGAAGCGCAAGCCTTGACAGAAAAGCTTGAAGCAAGCTTGATGGGAGCTGGTTACGAAGTCTTGACAGACGACCGTAATGAACGTGTCGGAGTCAAATTCAGCGATAGCGACTTGATTGGGTTGCCAATCCGTATCACTGTTGGAAAAAAAGCGGCCGATGGCATCGTAGAAGTTAAGATTAAAGCGACTGGTGACACCATCGAAGTTCATGCAGATAACTTGCTTGAAACGCTTGAAATTCTCAGCAAGAAATAAAAACTATAATCAGAAGAAAAACAAGGAAAAAATGTAACTAGTTTTTACCTTGTTTTTTCTGTATAATGGGAAAAATGAGTAGATAAAGAGGTAAATGTATGCTAAGATTTCCAAAGGATTTTGTCTGGGGATCCTCTACTTCTGGACCACAAACAGAAGGACGTGTAGCTGGTG
Organism: Streptococcus mitis 13/39; assembly: GCA_000385835.1. Taxonomy (GTDB): domain Bacteria; phylum Bacillota; class Bacilli; order Lactobacillales; family Streptococcaceae; genus Streptococcus; species Streptococcus mitis_AI. The sequence continues at coordinate 71,637 of AQTU01000008.1, forward strand.
ACGGTAAGGGAGATAATCTCTGGGATTATTGGTACCAAGTGGAGCCAAATCGTTACTATAATGGGATTGGTCCAGATAAAACATCAACCTTTTATGAAAACTGGGAAAAGGATATTGAGCTACTGTTAGAAACTGGTCACACGGCCTTTCGGACTTCTATTCAGTGGTCACGGATTTTTCCACAAGGGCGTGGGGAAGTCAATGCTCAAGGTGTGGATTTCTATCGTAAGGTTTTTGAGGCTATTAAGGCTAAAGGGATTCGTCTTTTAGTCAATCTTTATCATTTTGATTTACCTTTTGCCCTTCAAGAGGATGGTGATGGTTGGGAAAATAAGGCGACTGTCTCAGCCTATGAAGACT
>AQTU01000009.1:0-70633 GCA_000385835.1 Streptococcus mitis 13/39
TTGTTCCTGTCCTGCTGTGCCGATAGGTTTAGTGTATTCAGGAATTTCTACAATAGGAGCAGGATCATCTCCCTTGCTTGTAGTTGGTTGCTGATTCTCAACCTTCTTCTCATCCTTTTTGGTAAAGACAGCTACTACAGGACTGCTTGTTGTATTTTCCTGGATAGAATAAGCTTCTATCGCATTTCCAACTTTTCGATTGGTTTCGTCAGGGATAGGGATTTGTACCTGTTTATCTTGGATTGATAAGACAGTCTGATCCCCAGTCGTAACCAGATGATTATCGTCTATCCTGCGTAAAACGAGTGGATCTTTGATACCAGGGAAGGTTACAGCGATGGCTTCCCAATCTCCAGCTGGAAGAGTTAAAGAGATGTTTTTATCCCCTTCCTTAAGTGGTGCGATACTTGGACTATCCAAGCTTACAGCTGGAGATTTAATCACATCAAATGAATCTAGAGAAATTTTCTTGCGACCTGCTGGTGAATTTGGATCAACTTTCAATGTCAAAATATGATTACCATCGGTCAGATTAGTAAATTCTCCAATTAAGGTTGCCTTTTGGGTAGCGCCAGCAGTGTAGAAGTCTAGACTTGGCATTTCTTTTCCATCCAGTGTCACGAGAGCTTTTCCGAGAGCGGATGTTTTGAGTCCGTAAATTCGAATACCTGTTCCAGTAAATGGAATGGTTGCTTGAGCTTCTGAAGCGGTACTTGGGTCGGCGTTATTGATGTCCGCATATTTTTCTGTGCTCTTATATAATTCAGTATCGCTCCAATCTTTGAATTGAGATCCGTATTGAATGCGAGGGTCGCGGTCATCCATTTTTTCAATGGTTGTTCCTTGTCCTGGTAAAACTTTAAAGTAGTCTAAGGAAATTTTGGAGCGCTCACTGCCACGGTGTTTATGCTCTTGTTTTACAGTGATAGTCATCACATGAGCACCATCTGACAATCCTGTGAAGCGACCGATAAGGCTACCTTTTTCAGTTGCACCTGCAGTATAGAAGTCCAGTTCACCGACTGATTTACCATCGATTTTGACTTCAGCGATTCCCAATTGAGATGATTTGAGACCATAGATTTCAATGCCAACACCATTGAAAGGAATGGTTGCTGTCGCATCTTTATCTGTATAGTTACCTAGTGAAAGGTCGGCAAACTTCTCTGTCCCTCCAAATAATTCTGAGTCTGCCCAGTTTCCAAATGCAGAACCGTATTGGATTCGGCTATCACGGTCATCCATCAACTGGTTATAGGTTTCGATATTGGCCTTTTCGGATACCTGTGTAGAAACATTACCCAGCATAGCCTTAACAGTATAAGTGTAGGCGAGTTGAGGGTCGAGCGAACGGTCGATAAAATGGGTTTGATTGGTCACAAATTCTCTGCTTGCAGAGGTTTGGCCGGATTCGTCTTTCACTTGTCTTTGGATAACATAGTGGGTAGCGCCTTCTACTTGGTTGAAGGTAAGTTCGGCAGTGACGCCATTTTGTCTAACTGCTGTCAGACTGGTTACACGACCAGGGAAATGTTCAAAGGTAATGACATCACCTTTTTGTGTTGCCAGTTGAATGCGGCCATCTTTAAGAACAGTTGCTTTGACAGATTTACCATTAACCTTAACCTGACTGGCTTCGATATTTGGATAATCTACAACTAGGTCTCCACCGACATTTGACAGGAAGGACAAGCTTTGCAGGTTTTTATCTTTCCACTTCATACTGACTTCAAAGTTACCACGGGCAACCAGACCAGAAACCTGACCGTCTTTCCAAGCATCTGGAAGGGCTGGCAATGGTGCAATGTAGCCAGTGTGTGATTGAAGGAGCATTTCTGCAATTCCACTGGTTGCTCCAAAGTTTCCATCAATTTGGAAAGGTGCATGCGTATCCCAAAGGTTTTCTAGGGTTGAATATTTGAGCTGTTCAGCAAGCAAGCGATGAGCACGGTTACCGTCTAAGAGACGAGCCCAGAGGTTGATTTTATTGGCCTTAGACCAACCAGTACCACCATCTCCACGGTGGTTGAGGGTAGCACGCGCAGCTTCTAGGTATTCAGCCTGGTCCTTGCTAAAGAGCGTACCTGGGAAGAGACCTACCAGATGGGAAACGTGGCGGTGGTTATTTTCAATACCTTCATTAGTGAATTGTGGACTGTCTTCTTCGTACCATTCCTTGATGCGTCCCTCTTTGTTAATGTGAAGTGGTTTGAGTTTGTCAAATTTAGCCTTGACCTCTGTAACTAGGTCTTTGTCGACATTCAGATGGTTGGCGACTTCCATGTAGTCATGGAATAGCTGCCAGACTAGCGATTGGTCAAAGGTATTTCCGATGGTGATGGTACCGTGTTCTGGTGAGTAGGATGGAGAAGACACCCAACGGTCACTGTCCTGGTCATAGTGCAAGAAGGAGTTCCAGAACCTAGCAGTTTCCTTGAGCATTGGATAGATCTTTTCTTTGAGATAAGTCTCATCCTTGGTGAATTTATAGTAGTCATAAACGTTCTGCATCATCCAGGCATTAGCTGCTGGAGACCAACCCCAATAGTAATTCCAACCAGGAGTAGTCCAACCAAATGGTGTCGCCTGTGTATGAACCAGCCAGCCATTTTCTTGTCCATCTTTGGATTCGATACCGGCGTATTCCTTAGCAGCGATACGGCCATAGTAACGCATATCGTCAATGTAATTGATCATTGGCTTGGCTGTTTCAGCTAGATTGCTCATGTAGGCTGGCCAATAGTTCATTTGCAAATTGACATTGAGGTGGTAGTCAGCGTTCCAAGGTGGATTGTCTACAGCATTCCAGACCCCTTGTAGGTTGGCAGGAAGGGCATCTGTCCGATCACGAGATGAACTAATCAATAAATAACGTCCGTATTGGAAGAAGAGTTCTTCCAGTTTTTGCCCTTTGCTAGGGTTATAGGTCTGAAGGGCCTCTTTTGTCGTTTGAGCAGCATTGCTTCCACCTAGGTTTAGTTTGACGTGGTTAAAGAGGCTTTGATAGTCTTTGATATGGTTCTTTTTAAGTGTCTCGTAGTCTTTGCCCCTAGCTGCTTCTACAATGCCTTTAACTGTTTTTTCGAGGTCAATGTCTTTGCGATAGTTTGTTTTAGGATTTTGAGCAAAGTTAGTCTTGGCACTGAGTAAAAGCGTAGCGTAGCTAGCTCCTGTGATTGTTAAACTATCCTCATGAACAGTAACTTTTCCGTCCGTTTTAATTCCTAGATAGGATGCGAACTGGAGGCCATTATCTTTGACTGTACCTTTTAGTAGGATACCATTTGGGTCTGTCGTAACATGGCCACTCTTGTAGTTAGAATATTCCGCTGAGTAGTTTCCGTTAGCAAGTAAATCTTCTGTTAAGCTATTCCAAACTGTAAAATCAAGTTTTTTGTCCCCTTTTTGGGTCAAGTGAGTAACAGTAACGTCATCAGGGTAACTTGAGAAGGTTTCTCTTTTAAAGGTCGTTCCATCTTGGGTGTAAGAAGTTGTAGTAGTGGCTTCTGTGATATCCAAACCACGGTGATAGTCTGTAACTGTATCCAGCCCCTTTTTCTGGTTATTGAAGACCATGAAGATATCACCAAAGGCTAGATAACGTCCATACTGGGCGTTGTTTGGTCCAACTAGATTTTGTTCAGCTAATCGTTTGGCTTTTTGGCGATCTCCGTCTTCAAGAGCCTTACGAATTTCTGCTAAAATTTTATACCGTTCCTGATAGTTTCCTCCGTTATAGTCGGTACTGTCGGGACGCGGTCCACCTGACCAAAGAGTTTTTTCGTTGTATTGGATTCTCTCCTCGCCTATGAGACCAAAAACCTTAGCACCCATTTCACCATTCCCAACTGGGAGTGCTTGTTTTTCCCATCCATCATAGGAAGGAGCTGTTGGTCGATCATAGTTTAGCTGATAGTTGCTTTGTTCTGTCACAGGTAGTTCTTGTTTTTCGGCTTCCTTATTTTCGTTAGGTTTGACAATAGCTTCGGTACTGGCTTGGTTAGTTGTAGCAGAAGTACTATCAGCCTCAGCGGGTTTGCTTTCAGAAGCACTATTATCAGCTAGAACTGGTTTTGTATGATCAATTGGCACGTTTGGCTGTGTATGCTCAGTTGATTCACTAGTGTCTGTCTTAACTGTAGTTTTCTCTAATGCAGGCTCGTTTTGCTGTACTTCAATAGTATCAGCAGAGACGGTATGACTAGCTAGAAAAACCGCTCCAAGCAAAACAGAGGCTGTGCCGACTGTTAGCTTTCGAATACTGTAGCGACAGGATTTCTCCCTCCAAATTTTTTCCATAGAAACCTCCTTTATTAATTAAAAGCGCTTTCATTTTTAATGAGGCGAACTTTTGTTTCTATATTGTATTGTTAATCTAATTTTACCAGCTAATGAAGTGTTGTCAAGAGGATTTGAGAAGGATATATATTTGATATTGTTTTGTATTAAAAAAGTGGAGGAAACGAATAGTAAGGGAGTGTATTTTTTATATTCTTTCTAGTTTTGACTAGAACAATAAGCCAACTTTAATTACAGCCTACCCATCCCTGAAAGCGTAAAACAAACTAGTCAGGGTGGCTAGTTTGTGGTATAATGAAAGAGACTCAAAAAGAAACAGGAGAAATATAATGGATTTACTTTTAGCAATTGTATTGATTGTGCTAGCTTTTCTAGGAGGAGCTCTTGGAGGAATGTACTTGGTTCGTAAGCAAATCGAAAAAGAATTTGCTGACAACCCACGTTTGAATGCTGAAGCAGTTCGTACTCTTTTGAGTGCAAATGGTCAAAAACCAAGCGAAGCTAAGGTACAACAAGTTTACCACCAAATCATCCGCCAACAAAAGGCAGCCCTTGCTAACAATAAAAAGAAAAAATAAATAAGGAAAAGTCTGGGATGAAAGTTCCAGACTTCTCACTATGTTGGCTAAGGGTTTAGGGATGAGACTTTTTCCTTGCATTCTATTGATATTTGATTATGATTAAGAGAGATAGTTATTGATTAGGCTGTCCTTCAGTTCATAAGGATCAATAATCATAATGAACTATCAATCAGAAAAAAGACTAGAAAAAGACTAGAAAGAAGACTGTATGGATAATCGACCAATTGGTTTTTTGGATTCGGGTGTCGGGGGCTTGACCGTTGTGCGCGAGCTCATGCGCCAGCTTCCCCATGAAGAAATCGTCTATATTGGAGATTCGGCACGGGCGCCCTATGGTCCCCGTCCTGCTGAGCAAATTCGTGAATATACTTGGCAGTTGGTCAACTTTCTTTTGACCAAGGATGTCAAAATGATTGTCATTGCTTGTAATACTGAGACTGCCTCGTCTGGGAAGAAATTAAGGCTCAACTAGATATTCCTGTCTTGGGTGTGATTTTGCCAGGAGCTTCAGCAGCCATCAAGTCCAGCCAAGGTGGGAAAATCGGAGTGATTGGAACACCCATGACGGTCCAATCTGACATTTATCGTCAGAAAATTCATGATCTGGATCCGGACTTACAGGTGGAGAGTTTGGCCTGTCCCAAGTTTGCTCCCTTGGTGGAGTCTGGGGCCCTGTCAACCAGTGTCACCAAGAAAGTAGTCTATGAAACCCTGCGTCCCTTGGTCGGCAAGGTGGATAGTCTGATTTTGGGTTGTACCCATTATCCGCTTCTTCGCCCCATCATCCAAAATGTCATGGGACCCAAGGTTCAGCTCATCGATAGTGGGGCAGAGTGCGTACGGGATATCTCAGTCTTACTTAATTATTTTGAAATCAATCGTGGTCGCGATGCCGGACCACTCCATCACCGTTTTTACACAACAGCCAGCAGCCAAAGTTTTGCACAAATTGGTGAAGAATGGATGGAAAAAAAGATTCATGTGGAGCATGTAGAATTATGACAAATAAAATTTATGAATACAAGGATGACCAGGACTGGTATGTCGGGTCCTATGCTATTTTTGGTGGCGTCCGGACGTTGACTGATGAAGACTTGGATTTCCCTCTGGTTGGATTGGCCAAAATCTTTCGAGACGAGGAACGAGGTTTCCCGATTTCAGTTACTGTTTTACGCTATGGTTCTCGCTACCGTTTATTGTCTTTTGTGGTAGATATACTAAACCAAGAAGCAGGTCGCAATCTAGAAGTCATCCAACGTCAGGGAGCTTTGCTTTTGGTTGAAAATGGCCAACTCTTGTATGTGGAATTGCCCAAAGAAGGGGTCAATGTTCATGATTTCTTTGAAACAAATAAGGTCAGAGAAACCTTATTGATTGCGACTCGTAACGAAGGCAAGACCAAGGAATTCCGAGCTATATTTGACAAGCTAGGTTACGATGTGGAAAATCTTAATGACTACCCTGACCTACCGGAAGTAGCAGAAACAGGTATGACCTTCGAAGAAAATGCCCGCCTCAAGGCAGAAACAATTTCTCAATTAACGGGCAAGATGGTTCTGGCAGATGATTCTGGACTTAAAGTTGATGTCCTTGGTGGCTTGCCAGGTGTCTGGTCAGCTCGTTTCGCAGGTGTGGGAGCTACTGACCGTGAAAACAATGCCAAACTCTTGCACGAATTAGCCATGGTCTTTGAACTCAAGGAACGCTCGGCTCAATTCCATACAACCCTAGTCGTAGCCAGCCCAAACAAGGAAAGTTTGGTTGTTGAAGCAGACTGGCCAGGCTACATTAACTTTGAACCTAAGGGTGAAAATGGCTTCGGCTATGACCCTCTCTTCCTTGTAGGAGAGACAGGCAAGTCCTCAGCTGAATTAACCCTTGAAGAAAAAAATAGTCAATCTCACCGTGCCTTAGCCGTTAAGAAACTTTTGGAGGTATTTCCATCATGGCAAAGCAAACCATCATTGTAATGAGCGATTCCCATGGCGATAGCTTGATTGTGGAAGAAATCCGTGATCGCTATGTAGGCAAAGTTGATGCAGTTTTTCATAATGGCGATTCTGAACTGCGTCCAGATTCTCCCCTTTGGGAAGGCATCCGTGTTGTTAAAGGGAACATGGACTTCTACGCCGGCTACCCAGAACGTTTGGTGACAGAGCTTGGTTCGACCAAGATTATCCAAACCCATGGACATTTGTTTGACATTAATTTCAATTTTCAAAAGTTGGACTACTGGGCTCAGGAGGAAGAGGCCGATATCTGCCTCTATGGGCACTTGCATGTGCCAAATGCTTGGATGGAAGGCAAGACCCTCTTTCTAAATCCAGGTTCCATCAGTCAACCACGTGGGACCGTCAGAGAATGTCTCTATGCTCGTGTGGAGATTGATGATAGTTACTTCAAAGTGGACTTTTTGACACGAGACCATGAGGTGTATCCGGCCTTGTCCAAGGAGTTTAGCCGATGATTGCCAAGGAGTTTGAGACTTTCTTGTTGGGACAAGAAGAAACTTTTTTGACTCCTGCTGAAAATCTAGCTGTGTTGATTGATACCCACAATGCGGATCACGCGACCCTCTTGCTTAGTCAGATGACCTATACCCGTGTTCCTGTTGTGACAGATGAAAAACAGTTTGTTGGGACGATTGGGCTCAGAGATATTATGGCTTATCAGATGGAGCATGACTTGAGTCAAGAAATCATGGCAGATACGGATATCGTCCATATGACGAGAACGGACGTAGCGGTCGTCTCGCCTGATTTTACCATTACGGAGGTCTTGCACAAGTTGGTAGATGAGTCCTTCTTGCCGGTTGTGGATGCGTCTGGTATTTTCCAAGGGATTATCACGCGCAAGTCTATCCTCAAGGCAGTGAATGCCCTCTTGCATGACTTTAGTAAGGAATATGAGATTCGATGCAAATGAGAGATAGGATTTCAGCTTTTTTAGAAGAAAAGCAGGGCTTGTCTGTCAATTCAAAGCAGTCCTATAAGTATGATTTGGAGCAATTTTTAGACATTGTAGGTGAGCGGATTTCTGAGACTGCCAAGATTTACCAAGCCCAGCTAGCCAATCTAAAAATTAGCGCCCAGAAGCGAAAGATTTCGGCCTGTAACCAATTTCTCTACTTTCTCTATCAAAAAGGAGAAGTGGATAGCTTTTACCGTTTGGAATTAGCTAAACAAGCTGAAAAGAAGACCGAAAAGCCAGAACTGTTAGACCTAGACTCTTTTTGGCAGGAAAGCGACTATCCAGAGGGTCGCTTGCTAGCGCTCTTAATCCTAGAAATGGGGCTCTTGCCGAGTGAGATTTTAGTTCTAAAGGTTGCGGATATCAATCTGGATTTTCAGGTGTTGCGAATCAAGAAGGCTTCCCAACAGAGGATTGTCACCATCCCTACAACCTTGCTGTCAGAATTGGAACCCTTGATGGGCCAGACCTATCTCTTTGAAAGGGGAGGGAAAGCCTATTCTCGTCAGTGGGCCTTTTGTCAGCTAGAGTCCTTTGTCAAGGAGAAAGGTTTTCCGGCCTTATCAGCCCAAGCCTTGCGGGAACAGTTCATTCTACGACAAATTGAAAACAAGGTCGATTTGTACGAAATTGCAAAAAAATTAGGATTAAAAACAGTCCTGACCATAGAAAAATATAGATAATGGATATTAAATTAAAAGATTTTGAAGGGCCCCTGGACTTGCTCTTGCACCTGGTTTCTAAGTACCAGATGGATATCTACGATGTGCCTATTACGGAAGTCATCGAACAGTATCTAGCTTATGTCTCAACCCTGCAGGCCATGCGTCTGGAAGTGACGGGGGAGTACATGGTTATGGCTAGTCAGCTCATGCTGATCAAGAGCCGCAAGCTTCTTCCAAAGGTGGCAGAAGTGACCGACTTGGAGGACGATCTAGAGCAGGATCTTCTCTCTCAAATCGAAGAATACCGCAAGTTCAAGCTCTTGGGGGAGCATTTGGAAGCCAAGCACCAAGATCGGGCCCAGTACTATTCCAAAGCACCGACAGAGTTGATATACGAAGATGCGGAGCTTGTGCATGACAAGACGACCATTGACCTCTTTTTGGCTTTTTCAAATATCCTAGCTAAGAAAAAAGAGGAGTTTACTCAGAACCACACGACCATCTTGCGGGATGAGTATAAGATTGAGGACATGATGGTTATCGTGAAAGAGTCCTTGACTGGACGAGATCAATTGCGCTTGCAGGATTTGTTCAAGGAAGCCCAGAATATCCAAGAGGTCATCACCCTCTTTTTGGCAACCCTAGAGTTAATCAAAACCCAGGAACTGATACTTGTGCAAGAAGAGAGTTTCGGAGATATCTATCTCATGGAAAAGAAGGAAGAAAGTCAAGTGGCCCAAAGCTAGACTTGATAGAGAGGAAAGATGAGTACTTTAGCAAAAATAGAAGCGCTCTTGTTTGTAGCGGGTGAAGATGGGATTAGAGTCCGCCAGTTAGCTGAACTCCTCTCTCTGCCACCGACAGGTATCCAACAGAGTTTAGAAAAATTAGCCCAGAAGTGTGAAAAGGACCCAGATTCCAGTTTGGCTCTGATTGAGACAGGGGGCGCATATAGATTGGTGACCAAGCCTCAATTTGCAGAGATTTTGAAGGAATACTCTAAGGCACCTATCAACCAGAGTTTATCTCGGGCTGCCCTTGAGACCTTGTCCATCATTGCCTACAAGCAACCCATCACACGGATAGAGATTGATGCCATCCGTGGGGTCAACTCGAGTGGGGCCTTGGCAAAGTTGCAGGCTTTTGATCTGATAAAGGAAGACGGGAAAAAAGAAGTGTTGGGTCGCCCCAACCTCTATGTGACTACGGATTATTTCCTAGATTATATGGGAATTAACCATTTGGAAGAATTACCAGTGATTGATAAGCTTGAGATTCAAGCCCAAGAAAGCCAATTATTTGGTGAAAGGATAGAAGAAGATGAGAATCAATAAGTATATTGCCCACGCAGGTGTGGCCAGTAGGAGAAAAGCAGAAGAGTTGATCAAGCAAGGCTTGGTGACGGTCAACGGCCAAGTGGTGCGTGAACTCGCAACGACCATTAAGTCAGGCGATAAGGTCGAAGTGGAAGGTCAGCCTATCTACAATGAAGAAAAGGTCTATTATCTGCTTAACAAACCACGCGGTGTCATTTCCAGCGTGACAGATGACAAGGGTCGTAAGACGGTTGTGGACCTCTTGCCCAACGTGAAGGAGCGTATTTATCCTGTTGGACGTTTGGACTGGGATACATCCGGTGTTTTGATTTTGACCAATGATGGGGACTTTACGGATGAGATGATTCACCCCCGTAATGAGATTGACAAGGTCTATGTCGCGCGTGTTAAAGGTGTGGCCAATAAGGATAATCTCCGCCCCTTGACCCGTGGACTTGAGATTGATGGTAAGAAAACCAAGCCGGCTGTATATGAGATTCTCAAAGTGGATCCAGTCAAAAACCGCTCTGTGGTGCAGTTGACTATCCATGAAGGACGTAACCATCAGGTTAAAAAGATGTTTGAAGCTATCGGCCTCCAAGTGGACAAGTTATCACGGACCCGTTTTGGGCACCTAGACTTGACAGGCCTTCGTCCAGGTGAATCCCGTCGCCTTAACAAAAAAGAAATCAGCCAACTACACACCATGGCTGTAACCAAGAAATAATGAAACGAATTTTAATAGCGCCTGTGCGCTTTTACCAACGGTTTATCTCGCCAGCCTTTCCCCCCTCTTGTCGCTTTGAGCCGACTTGTTCAAATTACATGATTCAGGCTATTGAAAAACATGGCTTCAAGGGTGTCTTGATGGGCTTGTCTCGGATTTTACGTTGCCATCCCTGGTCGAAAACAGGCAAGGACCCCGTCCCAGACCATTTTTCACTCAAACGGAATCATAAATAAAACGAATTACAATGGTGATTCGTTTTTTTCACAAGTAGTTTTATCTGGAATGATGATTCCCGCTATCCTTCTCCTATAAAAAGTGGTAAAATGGATGAAAGAAAGAAGGAACTGAAATGACAACATTATTTTCAAAAATCAAAGAAGTAACAGAACTTGCTGCGATCTCAGGTCATGAAGCACCTGTCCGTGCTTATCTTCGTGAAAAGTTGACACCGCACGTGGATGAAGTGGTGACAGATGGCTTGGGTGGTATTTTTGGTATCAAACATTCAGAAGCTGCAGATGCACCGCGCGTCTTGGTCGCTTCTCACATGGATGAAGTTGGTTTTATGGTCAGCGAAATCAAGCCAGACGGTACCTTCCGTGTCGTAGAAATCGGTGGTTGGAATCCTATGGTAGTTAGTAGCCAACGTTTCAAACTCCTGACTCGTGACGGTCGTGAAATTCCTGTGATTTCGGGTTCTGTCCCTCCACATTTGACTCGTGGTAAGGGCGGACCAACCATGCCTGCCATTGCAGATATCGTCTTTGATGGCGGTTTTGCGGATAAGGCTGAGGCAGAAAGCTTTGGAATCCGTCCTGGTGACACCATTGTCCCAGATAGTTCCGCTATCTTAACAGCCAATGAAAAAAATATCATTTCAAAAGCTTGGGACAATCGCTATGGAGTTCTTATGGTGAGCGAGTTGGCAGAAGCTCTGTCAGGTCAAAAACTTGGCAATGAACTCTATCTGGGTTCTAACGTCCAAGAAGAAGTTGGTCTTCGTGGTGCTCATACATCTACAACCAAGTTTGATCCAGAAGTCTTCCTAGCAGTTGATTGCTCACCAGCAGGTGATGTTTATGGCGGTCAAGGCAAGATTGGGGATGGAACCTTGATTCGTTTCTACGATCCAGGTCACCTGCTTCTCCCAGGTATGAAGGATTTCCTTTTGACAACGGCTGAAGAAGCTGGTATCAAGTACCAATACTACTGTGGAAAAGGCGGAACAGACGCTGGCGCAGCTCATCTGAAAAATGGTGGTGTCCCATCTACAACAATCGGTGTTTGCGCTCGTTATATCCATTCTCATCAAACCCTCTACGCTATGGATGACTTCCTAGAAGCTCAAGCTTTCTTGCAAGCCTTGGTGAAGAAATTGGATCGTTCAACAGTTGATTTGATTAAAAATTATTAAACCATAAGGGAGGTGGTAGGGATGGTAGAACCAAACCTAGAAAGCCTTGTAAAAGATCTTTACAATCATGCTCGACATGATTTGAGTGAAGATTTAGTTGCTGCTCTCCTAGAGACTGCTAAAAAACTGCCTACTACAAATGAGCAATTGCTGGCAGTTCGTCTCTCAGGCCTGGTCAATCGTGAATTGCTCCTAAATCCCAAACATCCGGCACCTGAGCTGCTCAACTTGGCTCGCTTTATCAAAAGAGAAGAAGCTAAGTACAGAGGAACCGCAGCTTCTGCGCTTATGTACGGGGAGCTCTTTAAAATGCTTTGATTCCATTGTGAATCAAAGCATTTTTCTATATATGTTAGAAAAGCAATTCTGGATTAGGAAAAGAAAAAAGCCATCCTATTTAGGATAGCTTCTTGGTTCTTAGATTTGTTCAGCGATGACCTTTTCAGCAAGGTTCATGGCGTGGTCAGATACACGAGTATAGTGGGAAATGATGTCGATAAAGTTGACCCCAGCTTGTGTTGAACACTCACCCTTGTTGAGGCGTTTGATGTGGGTCTTTCTGAGAACACGCTCCATATTGTTGATTTCTTTATGGCGTTCAATCAGACTTTGAGCTTTTTCAATATCATTGTTTTCCACGCTATCAAGGGCATCCTTGATAAAGCCAGTGGTTTTTTGATAGATATCAGCCAATTCCTGCAAAGCAGCTTCAGAAAACTCAACATTTTTACGTTGAAGGTAGTCAGTCAGATTGATTAGGGCCTCAGCGTGATCCCCAATCCGTTCCAAATCACGGGATGAATCAAGGATGTTGGTCAGCACTTCACTTTCTTTCTGGCTAAGGGCTTCACTTGAAAGAGTAATAAGGTAACGAGTCAATTTTTCATCAATGGTATTGATGGCTTCTTCCGTCTTGTGGCCTTTTTCAGCAACCTTTTCATTAAGGTCAATAATGTAGTTGTATGAAAGGTCAAAGGCTTTAGAAGCATAATTTCCTAAGTGAAGGAGTTCTTTCTTCGCATTTCCGAGAGCGATTGATGGAGCTTGTTTAATCAAATGCTCATCAAGATAAAGTGGCTCGTACTTCACAACTTCATCTTCACCAGGGATGAGCTTGGTTACAAAGTAGGCCAAGGCTCCGATGAATGGAAATTGTACAATGGTGTTACTTACGTTAAAGGCACCGTGAGAGAAGGCGATGGTCATCTCAGGTGAGAGGTGAAGGAGTGCCTGGAAGTACTCAATCATAGACGTAAATGGACCTAATAAGATTAAGCAAAGGATAGTTCCTAATACGTTAAAGGTGACGTGGGTTGCAGCAACGCGTTTCGCAGAGACATTGGCTCCAGCTGCCGCGATGATAACTGTTAGGGTTGTCCCGATATTATCCCCGAAGAGAACTGGTAGCGAACCTTTAAGGTCAAGGAATCCACCTGCATAGAGACCTTGCAAAATCCCGATTGTCGCAGAAGAAGCTTGGATGAGAACGGTAATCACTGCACCGGCAAAAACTCCCAACACAGGATTTTGTCCCAAGGTTACCATGTATTCCTTGAATTGTGGTAAATCTTTAAGAGGACTCATACCGGCACTGATGAGGTTGAGGGCGTAGAAGATTCCCCCTACACCAAACAGGATGCGCCCGATATTGTTTGCTGTTCTATTTTTTGTAAAAAATAGGAACATGGTTCCAAGGAAAATCAAGGGTAAAGCATACTCACCAAGCTTGAAACCGATGATAAAGGAAGTGACGGTAGTTCCGATATTGGCCCCCATGATAATTCCGATAGCCTGTCTAAGAGTGAGAAGGCTAGCGCTGACCAGTCCAACCGTGATAACTGTAACCCCTGTACTTGACTGAATCAGGGCAGTCACGACAATTCCGACTAGAACACCTAAAAAGGGATTGCTAGTGTACTTGTCAATGTAAAAACGAAGGCGATCTCCAGCAGCTTGTTGCAAACCGTCTCCCATGGTCTTGATACTATATAAGAATAGTCCCAGACCACCTAAAAAGTGAAATAAAATTTCCTGCCAATTAATGGACATTTCTTTTTCCTCCGAAAAATAATAACGGAATTTCTCCTATTCTATTTTAAAGGATAAAAGTAAATCTAACAAGTGTTAAGCTAAGATTTTAGAAAGAAAATTCGTTAGAATGGACCTTGATTATATTAATTTTACCAATTTCTAACCTAGATATAGGTATTTCCTTTTATATATTGACATTTAAAAGAAATATTTTAAAATGAGGGAGGAATTATCTTGGTCCCTGTGATTGGGATAAAAAATTTATAAAGAAAGTTAAGCGCTTTCTTTTGCACAACAAAATCAATCTTTTAGGAGGAGAAAATGAAGAATCCATTTTTTGAAAGATGTTGTCGTTACAGTATTCGTAAGTTATCAGTAGGAGCCTGCTCGCTGATGATTGGTGCTGTTTTATTTGCTGGTCCAGCCTTGGCTGAAGAAACTGCAGTTCCTGAAAATAGCGGAGCCAATACAGAGCTTGTTTCAGGAGAGAGTGAGCATCCAACTAATGAAGTTGACAAGCAGCATGAAGGAGAACATGCTAGAGAAAATAAGCCAGAAAAGGCAGAAGGAGTAGTGACAGCATCTGAAACTGCTTCGCCAGCAAGCAATGAAGCTGCAACTACTGAAACCGCAGAGGCAGCTAGCGCAGCTAAACCAGAGGAAAAAGCAAGTGAGGTGGCTGCAGAAACACCATCTGCAGAAGTAAAACCTAAGTCTGACAAGGAAACAGAAGCAAAGCCCGAAGGAACTAGCCAAGGGGATGAGTCTAAGCCAGCAGCAGAAGCTAATAAGACTGAAAAAGAAGTCCAGCCAGATGTCCCTAAAAATACAGAAAAAACATTAAAACCAAAGGAAATCAAATTTAATTCTTGGGAGGATTTGTTGAAATGGGAACCGGGTGCGCGTGAGGATGATCCCATCAATCGTTCTTCTGTTGAACTTGCTAAGCGCCATAGAGGCCAGTTGGTGAACGAAAAAGCAAGTAGAAGAGCCAAGGTTCAGGCGCTAGCAAATACCAACTCAAAGGCTAAAGACCACGCTTCTGTTGGTGGAGAAGAATTCAAGGCCTACGCCTTTGACTACTGGCAATACTTGGATTCAATGGTCTTCTGGGAAGGTCTCGTTCCAACTCCAGATGTCATTGATGCAGGACATCGTAACGGAGTTCCTGTATATGGTACACTCTTCTTCAACTGGTCTAATAGTATTGCAGATCAAGAGAAATTTGTTGCTGCTTTGAAACAAGATGAGGATGGAACCTTCCCTATTGCACGAAAACTTGTCGACCTTGCTAAGTACTATGGCTTTGATGGGTATTTTATCAACCAAGAAACAACGGGTGACTTAGTAACGCCACTTGGTGAAAAAATGCGTCAATTCATGCTCTATACAAAAGAATATGCGGCAAAAGTCAACCATCCAATCAAGTATGCTTGGTACGATGCCATGACCTATAAATATGGTCGTTACCACGAAGATGGTCTAGGTGATTACAACTACCAGTTCATGCAAAAAGAAGGTGACAAGGTCCCTGCGGATCAATTCTTTGCCAATTTCAACTGGAATAAGGAAAAGAATGACCACTCTGTAGAAATGGCAAAATGGCTGGAACGTAGCCAATATGATATCTTTGCAGGATTGGAATTGCAACAAGGTGGTTCTTATAAGACAAAAGTTAAATGGGATGCCCTCTTAGATGAAAAAGGCAAGTTACGTTTGTCACTTGGACTCTTTGCACCAGATACAATTACCAGTCTAGGAAAAACAGGTGAAGATTACCATAAAAACGAAGATATCTTCTTCACAGGTTACCAAGGAGATCCGACAGCTCAAAAACCAGCGGACAAAGAGTGGTATGGGATTGCTAATTTAGTTGCAGACCGCACACCAGCAGTAGGCCGGACCTTCACTACCTCCTTTAATACAGGCCATGGTAGAAAGTGGTTTGTAGACGGAAAGGTTTCTAAGGATTCTGAGTGGAACTACCGTTCGGTTTCAGGTATCTTGCCAACATGGCGCTGGTGGCAGACTTCAACAGGGGAAAAACTTCGTGCAGAATATGATTTTACAGATGCCTACAATGGCGGAAATTCCCTTAAATTCTCAGGTAATGTAGCTGGTAAGACGGACCAGGATGTGAATTTGTATTCTACTAAGTTAGAAGTAACTGAGAAAACCAAACTTCGTGTTGCCCACAAGGGAGGAAAAGGCTCGAAAGTTTATATGGCCTTCTCTACAACTCCAGACTACAAATTCGATGATGCAGATGCATGGAAAGAGCTAACCCTTTCTGACAACTGGACAAATGAAGAATTTGATCTCAGCTCACTAGCAGGTAAAACCATCTATGCAGTCAAACTCTTCTTCGAGCATGAAGGAGCTGTAAAAGATTATCAGTTTAACCTAGGTCAATTAACAATTTCAGACAATCACCAAGCACCACAAGCGCCTACAGGCCTTTCTGTGGTGAAACAATCTCTTAAAAATGCCCAAGAAGCTGAAGCAGTGGTCCAGTTTGCGGGTAATCAAGATGCGGATTTCTATGAAGTCTACGAAAAAGATGGGGATAACTGGCGTTTGTTGACAGGTTCATCTGCTTCAACCATCTACTTGCCAAAAGTTAGCCGCTCTGCTAATGCGACTGGTACGACGCAAGAATTGAAAGTCGTTGCAGTTGGTAAAAATGGCCTTCGTTCAGAAGCTGCGACGACATCCTTTAACTGGGGCATGACTGTTCAGGATACGACTCTCCCAAGACCTTTGGCTGAAAATATTGTTCCAGGGGCAACGGTTATCGGTAGCACTTTCCCGAATACCGAAGGTGGAGAAGGTATTGAAGGTATGTTGAACGGTACCATTACCAGTCTTTCAGACAAGTGGTCTTCAGGACAATTGAGCGGTAGTGTCGATATTCGTTTGACTCAACCACGTCGTGTTGTCAGATGGGTGATGGATCATGCGGGAGCTGGTGGTGAGTCTGTTAACGATGGTCTGATGAACACCAAAGACTTTGACCTTTATTATAAAGATGCGGATGGTCAATGGAAGTTGGCTAAGGAAGTCCGTGGCAATAAAGCGCACGTTACAGATATCACTCTTGACAAACCAATTACTGCCCAAGACTGGCGCTTGCATGTCATTACATCTGATAACGGAACACCTTGGAAGGCCATTCGTATCTACAACTGGAAGATGTACGAAGCCTTGGACACAGAAAGTCAAAATATTCCAATGGCTAAGGTAGCTGCTCGTTCACTTGGAAACCACCAAGTTCAACTAGGCTTCTCTGATGTTCCGGCAGGCGCAACCATCACCGTTTACGACAAGGCTGATTCACAAACACCAATTGCAACCTTAAAGACTGAAACTGGTGGTGACTTGGCAACAGCTCCATTGGGCTTTGATAAGCAACCAACTCTCCTCTACTATCGTACCCAACTACCTGGCAAAGAAATCAGTAACACCTTGGCTGTAGCGATTCCACAGGATGAGAGAAAAATTGCTGCAGTTAGCCTTGAAAAAGGACCTAAAAAGACAGTTTATAAAGAAGGAGAAAAACTGGACCTCAGAGGCGGAACACTCCGTGTTCAATACGAAGGGGGACAAGCCGACGAGCTGATTAACCTTACTCACTCAGGTGTGACGGTATCTGGATACGACGCTCATCAAAAAGGGGAACAAAACCTAACACTGCAATACCTTGGTTTACCAGTGTCAGGTGATCTTAAAGTCCAAGTGACAGGACAGGATGAAGGAAAACCAAAAGAAGTAGCGGGCTTGTATATTACTAAGAAACCAAAAATAGACTATCTAGTAGGAGATCAACTGGATCTCTCTGAAGGTCGCTTTGGTGTTCTCTATGATGACGAGACAGAAGAGACTCACAGCTTTACTGATGAAGGTGTTGAAATCAAGGGCTACGATGCTCAGAAGACTGGACGCCAGACCTTGACCCTGCATTACAAGGGGCACACGGCTGAGTTTGATGTCTTGGTTTCTCCAAAGGCTGCAGTTAATGATGAATACCTTAAACAAGAAATCACTGCTGCCCAAGGCCGTCAGTCAACCCTTGCCTATACCTTCTCAAGTGAGGACAAACAAGCTGTACTAGTAGAGAAACTCAATGCAGCGAAAGCTGTTGCAGAAAACCATGATGCCAGTCAAGAAGAAGTCAACAAAGCCTTGAATGAGTTGAAACAAGCAGGGACAGACTTGGATGGAAATCAACGTTATCAGACAGCTAGAGAAGAATTGGAAGGTTTGCTCGAATCTATCCGTGAAAAAGATCCTAAAGCTGAGTTGATTGAACAAGCAGAAACTTTGTTGGCTTCAGAGATGCCAACTCCACAAGCTTTTGCGGACATGAAAGAAAAGCTGAATAAGAAACTAGCTCCTGCAGAAGAAAGTCATCATGTTGGTAGCATGGATCCAAGTGAAGTAGCCCCAACAGTTGAGGTCCTCCCTGAATTAGTTGTTGAAACTGAAACAACAGCCTATGAGCGTCAAGAACGACCAAATGCGAACCTTCTTAAAGGTCAACGTCAACTTGTCCAAAAAGGAGAAGAAGGGCAGATTCGTCGTCTAGTAGAAGTAGATGCTCAAGGCAATCGTACGCTTCGCGCTACAGAAGTTTTGAAAGAAGCAACCCCTGAAATCGTAGAAGTTGGAACCAAAGTCTTTTCAAGTAATCAACCAGCTGAAGGAGTAAAAGACCTGGTTCTAGAAACTCCGAAACTAGAAATTGAAGAGGATACAGTGGTCTTCGAACGTCAAGAGCGACCAAATGTGAACCTTCTTAAAGGTCAACGTCAACTTGTCCAAAAAGGAGAAGAAGGGCAAATTCGTCGTCTAGTAGAAGTAGATGTCCAAGGTAAACGCACCCTTCGTTCGACTGAAGTTCTCAAGGAAGCTGTTCCAGAGATTACCGAAGTAGGAACAAAAGTTTTATCAAGCAATCAACCAGCTGAAGGAGTTAAAGATTTAGTTCTAGAAACTCCGAAACTAGAAGTTGAAGAAATTGCAGTATCCTTTGAACGTCAAGAACGTCCAAACTCAGAGCTTCTCAAAGGTCAACGTCGTATTGTGCAAGCTGGAGAAGAAGGACAAATTCGTCGCTTTGTAGAAGTCGATGCCCGAGGCAATCGTACCCTTCGTTCAACAGAAGTTCTCAAGGAAGCTCTTCCAGAGATTACCGAAGTAGGTACAAAAGTTCTATCAAGCAATCAACCAGCAGAAGGAGTAAAAGACCTGGTTCTAGAAACTCCGAAACTAGAAGTTGAAAAAATTGCAGTATCCTTTGAACGTCAAGAACGTCCAAACTCAGAGCTTCTCAAAGGTCAACGTCGTATTGTTCAAGCTGGAGAAGAAGGACAAATTCGTCGCTTGATTGAAGTAGATAGCCAAGGCAATCGTACCCTTCGTACAACAGAAGTTCTCAAGGAAGCTCTTCCAGAAATTGTTGAAATTGGAACAAAAGTAAAAACAGAACCAGCAGTAGCGCCTACACAAGAAAAACCATCCCAAAATACAGCAGTTAAATCAGAAGAAGCAAGCAAGCAATTGCCAAATACAGGAACTGCTGATGCCAATGAAGCCCTAATAGCAGGATTGGCAAGCCTTGGTCTTGCTAGTTTAGCCTTGACATTGAAACAGAAAAAAGAAGATGAAGATTAAATATCGAAAAATCTTGTGAAATCTTTCCTTATATTTCCAAAGTGTGATATAATAGTTTCGAATAAAATAAATAAAGGGGTTTTTGTAACATGGCAAAACTTACTGTTAAAGACGTTGACTTGAAAGGTAAAAAAGTCCTCGTTCGTGTTGACTTCAACGTACCATTGAAAGATGGCGTAATCACTAACGACAACCGTATCACAGCAGCTCTTCCAACTATTAAGTACATCATCGAACAAGGTGGACGTGCAATTCTTTTCTCTCACCTTGGACGTGTGAAAGAAGAAGCTGATAAAGCTGGTAAATCACTTGCTCCTGTAGCAGCAGACTTGGCAGCTAAATTGGGACAAGACGTTGTTTTCCCAGGTGTTACTCGTGGTGCTGAATTGGAAGCAGCTATCAATGCTCTTGAAGATGGACAAGTTCTCTTGGTTGAAAACACTCGTTACGAAGATGTTGACGGCAAGAAAGAATCTAAAAACGATCCTGAACTTGGTAAATACTGGGCATCACTTGGAGATGGTATCTTTGTAAACGATGCATTCGGTACAGCTCACCGTGCACACGCATCTAACGTTGGTATCTCAGCAAACGTTGAAAAAGCAGTTGCTGGTTTCCTTCTTGAAAACGAAATTGCCTACATCCAAGAAGCAGTTGAAACTCCAGAACGTCCATTCGTGGCTATCCTTGGTGGTTCAAAAGTTTCAGACAAGATTGGTGTTATCGAAAACTTGCTTGAAAAAGCTGATAAAGTTCTTATCGGTGGTGGTATGACTTACACATTCTACAAAGCACAAGGTATCGAAATCGGTAACTCACTTGTAGAAGAAGACAAATTGGATGTTGCGAAAGCTCTTCTTGAAAAAGCAAACGGTAAATTGATCTTGCCAGTTGACTCAAAAGAAGCTAACGCATTTGCTGGTTACACTGAAGTGCGTGACACTGAAGGTGAAGCAGTTTCTGAAGGCTTCCTTGGTCTTGACATCGGTCCAAAATCTATCGCTAAATTTGACGAAGCTTTGACTGGTGCGAAAACAGTTGTATGGAACGGACCTATGGGTGTATTTGAAAACCCAGACTTCCAAGCTGGTACAATTGGTGTGATGGACGCTATCGTGAAACAACCAGGAGTTAAATCAATCATTGGTGGTGGTGACTCAGCTGCTGCAGCGATCAACCTTGGACGTGCAGATAAATTCTCATGGATCTCTACTGGTGGTGGAGCATCAATGGAACTTCTCGAAGGTAAAGTTCTTCCAGGACTTGCAGCCTTGACAGAAAAATAAGATTTTCTAAATGAATCAAAGAAGAGAGGGATGAAAGTTCCTCTTTTCTTTTGCTTAAAATAAAAACGCTTCCTCTCAACTATTACTCATAAAAATCACCGATTTATGATAAAATGGAAATAGAAAGTTGAGATTATGAGTTATTTTAAAAAATATAAATTCGATAAATCCCAGTTCAAACTTGGTATGCGAACCTTTAAAACAGGTATTGCTGTTTTTCTAGTTCTCTTGATTTTTGGCTTTTTTGGTTGGAAAGGTCTTCAAATTGGTGCTTTGACAGCCGTTTTTAGCCTGAGGGAGAGTTTTGATAAGAGTGTCCATTTTGGGACTTCGCGTATTTTAGGAAATAGTATCGGTGGCCTCTATGCCTTGGTTTTCTTCCTAATAAATAGTTTTTTCCACGAAGCCTTTTGGGTAACCTTAGTTGTTGTTCCAATCTGCACCATGTTAACCATTATGACAAATGTAGCCATGAATAACAAAGCAGGGGTTATTGGTGGTGTAGCGGCTATGTTAATCATTACCCTATCGATTCCGAGTGGCGAAACGATTTTGTACGTATTTGCGCGTGTATCAGAAACGTTCATGGGAGTTTTTGTCGCAATTCTCGTAAATTACGATATTGATCGTATTCGGCTCTTTTTAGAAAAAAAAGAAAAATAATGTTACATTTTATAACATTATTAATTGACGTTTGTCTTTTTTTAGACTATAATAGACAGAAAGAAGGAAATTGTAAATGAAGGAAAAAGAATTTCGCCGAAATATGGCTGTTTTTCCTATCGGCAGTGTTATGAAGTTGACCGATCTATCGGCGCGTCAGATTCGTTATTATGAAGATCAAGAGTTGATTAAGCCTGATCGAAACGAAGGGAACCGTCGCATGTATTCCTTGAATGACATGGATCGTCTGCTTGAAATCAAAGATTATATCTCTGAAGGTTATAATATCGCTGCCATTAAGAAAAAATATGCTGAACGTGAAGCGAAATCCAAGAAAGCGGTTAGTCAGACTGAAGTACGTCGTGCACTTCACAATGAACTCCTCCAACAGGGTCGCTTTGCTTCAGTACGGTCACCTTTTGGTCGCGGTTAGGCAACCGCAAGTAGTCATACATTAAGGAGAAAACTCATGCCAATCACAGCTGCAGATATTCGTCGTGAAGTCAAGGAAAAAAATGTTACCTTTATTCGTCTCATGT
This sequence comes from Streptococcus mitis 13/39, assembly GCA_000385835.1. GTDB lineage: Bacteria > Bacillota > Bacilli > Lactobacillales > Streptococcaceae > Streptococcus > Streptococcus mitis_AI. Next base: position 22,168 of record AQTU01000009.1, read on the forward strand.
TCTCAGATATTTTGGGAACCATGAAAAACGTCGAAATTCCTGCTACAGATGAACAGTTAGATAAAGTCTTGTCAAACAAGGCTATGTTTGATGGATCTTCTATCGAAGGTTTTGTACGTATCAATGAGTCGGATATGTACTTGTACCCAGACTTGGATACATGGACAGTCTTCCCTTGGGGAGATGAAAATGGAAGTGTTGCAGGTTTGATCTGTGATGTCTATACAACAGAAGGTGAACCATTTGCAGGAGACCCTCGTGGCAATTTGAAACGTGCTCTTCGTCACATGGAAGAAGTGGGATTCAAATCCTTCAACCTTGGACCAGAGCCAGAATTCTTCCTATTTAAGTTGGATGATAATGGAGACCCAACACTTGAAGTAAATGACAAGGGTGGCTACTTTGATTTGGCACCTACAGACCTTGCGGACAACACACGTCGTGAGATTGTGAATGTCTTGACCAAAATGGGATTTGAAGTAGAAGCAAGTCACCATGAGGTTGCGGTTGGACAGCATGAAATTGACTTCAAGTACGATGAAGTTCTCCGTGCTTGTGATAAGATTCAAATCTTTAAACTTGTTGTTAAAACCATTGCTCGCAAACATGGCCTTTACGCAACCTTTATGGCCAAACCAAAATTTGGTATTGCTGGCTCAGGTATGCACTGTAATATGTCCTTGTTTGATGAAGAAGGAAACAATGCCTTCTTTGATCCAAATGATCCAAAAGGAATGCAGTTGTCAGAAACTGCATACCATTTCCTTGGCGGTTTGATCAAGCATGCTACAACTATACTGCCATCATGAACCCAACGGTTAACTCATACAAACGTTTGGTTCCAGGTTATGAAGCGCCTGTTTACATTGCTTGGGCTGGTCGTAACCGTTCGCCACTTGTGCGCGTGCCTGCTTCACGTGGTATGGGAACTCGTCTTGAGTTACGTTCAGTGGATCCGATGGCAAACCCATACATCGCTATGGCGGTTCTTTTGGAAGTTGGTTTGCATGGTATTGAAAATAAAATCGAAGCACCAGCTCCTATCGAAGAAAATATCTACATCATGACAGCAGAAGAGCGTAAGGAAGCTGGCATTACAGACCTTCCATCAACCCTTCACAACGCTTTGAAAGCTTTGACAGAAGATGAGGTTGTCAGAGCGGCTCTTGGAGAACATATCTATACTAGTTTCCTTGAAGCTAAACGAATCGAATGGGCAAGTTATGCAACCTTCGTTTCACAATGGGAAATTGATAATTATTTAGATCTTTACTAATACTAATATAGAAGAAAGATTGCCTGAGGGTGATCTTTTTTCTTGTGTTTTATATCGAGGTGTGATATATTTTGTATAACGAAGTACGATATATCGAATTGAATAGGAGGTGAATGCAAATGGAATTAACGGATAAGATTCGTCGAGTTTATCTTCCGATGACGGAAACGGGTTTTTATATCTTGTTCTGTCTGCAAAAGGAAGGTCATGGTTATAGTATTACGCAAAAGGTCAAGGAGATGACGGATTCGCAAGTTTCGATTAGTCCTGGAACTATGTATGGAACCTTGTCAAAGATGGAAAAGGATGGTTTGATTTCCTTTGTCCGCGAAGAGGAAAAGCGGAAAATCTATCAGATCACAGACTTGGGACGAAAAGTCTTAGATATTGAATTGCAACGTATTGAACGACTCTACAGAAACAGTCTGGAGGGAAGATGATGGAAAAGAAGGTTGTTTATAGAATTGCTACCATTGCGGATTATGATAGAGAGGCTTTATATCTTAGAAAAATGCATGCTGAGGGCTGGAAACTCAAGGAGGTAACCTACTCTAACTTAGTAGTTGCAGTTAAGTATACTTTTGAAAAGTGCCAACCGGAGCAGGTGTCTTATCAGTTGGACTTTTATCCCATGAAAAAATCCGATAGAGCCTCCTATTTACAATTATTTAAAGACTGTGGCTGGGAGCATATTACAGACTTTAATGGTTTTTCCTACTTTAGAAAACTTCATTCTGGAATTGAGTCGGATACCGAGTTTGAAATTTATAATGACGCGGCCGGGAAGTTAGCTATGGTCAAACGGATTTTAACGAGGCGGATGCTTCCTATTTTGCTTCTCTTTTTAGCTCTACTACCGGTTTTCACAAAGTTTGTCACTGGAGGTAGTTCTTTCAGTTGGGAAATGTTTTTGATTACTAGTATACACTGTACTTTATTAATAGTTTATACGATTCAGATTTCTTATATTTTTTGGAGCTTGTTTCAAAAATGGAAAGAATTATCTGACAAATAAAACTATGTATGTTTTCTGATTTGGAGGTAAGGTAATGAATAGCAGAGTAGAATTTCGGATTTTCACCATTGTTGATTTGGACAAGGAAGAAGATTATTTGCATGAGATGCACTTGAAAGGTTGGAAGTATAGAAGGAGTCGTTTTGGTTTGTTCTATTTTGACCAATGCCAACCTGACGATGTCATCTACCATATCTATGATTCTAGATTTCTTAAAAAGCATAAGCGTGAACTGCAAGATTTTAGAAATAGAGGTTGGGAATTGATAGGAGCAGGTTCTTGTTCGATTCTTCGTAAATCGTCTTCTGATTTACTTCCAGAGGATCAAGTCTATATGGCTAAGGAGATCAGATGGGAAGTTATGCGATATAGACTTCGTTCATGTACAGCTACTTTCTTAGGAGGTTTGGTTGTTTGTATGAGTTTATTTAAAGAAGAACTTTCTATATCTTTCTTTATTATTTTTCTTTTATATGCTTTTCTGATTTCTTATTTAATCCATGGTTATTTCAGACTAAAAAGGAAATACCGAGTAGATGGAAGATAGTGTTCTAGGTCTTCAGACTGATTTTTAGCACTCTTGATAAAAGAGTGCTAATTTTTGAGTTTTTATCTTGACATTCTCTTTTAAGGGTGTATAATAGAATCATAAGTTAGCACTTGAGTGTATCGAGTGCTAATCAATCAGACAGAGAGGAGTGATGAGGTGGTTACAGAGCGTCAGCAGGATATTTTAAATCTGATTATTGACATCTTTACCAAAACGCACGAACCTGTCGGATCCAAAGCCCTGCAAGAGTCTATTAACTCTAGCAGTGCAACCATTCGTAATGACATGGCGGCTTTAGAAAAGCAAGGATTGCTTGAGAAGGCTCATACTTCAAGTGGTCGGATGCCAAGTGTTGCTGGTTTTCAGTACTATGTGAAACACTCACTTGATTTTGACCGATTGGCTGAAAATGAGGTATATGAGATTGTCAAAGCCTTTGATCAGGAATTCTTCAAATTGGAGGATATTCTGCAAGAGGCTGCTAACCTACTGACAGACTTGAGTGGCTGTACGGTAGTAGCATTGGATGTTGAGCCGAGCAGGCAACGTTTGACAGCCTTTGATATCGTTGTTTTGGGACAACATACAGCCTTGGCAGTATTTACCCTAGACGAGTCACGAACGGTTACCAGTCAGTTTCTGATTCCAAGGAACTTCTTGCAGGAGGATTTGCTGAAACTGAAGAGCATCATTCAGGAACGTTTCCTCGGCCACACCGTTCTAGATATTCACTACAAGATTCGGACGGAGATTCCGCAGATTATCCAGCGTTACTTTACAACAACGGACAATGTGATCGATCTCTTTGAACATATCTTTAAGGAAATGTTCAACGAAAACATTGTGGTGGCGGGCAAGGTTAATCTCTTGAATTTTGCCAATCTAGCAGCCTATCAGTTCTTTGACCAACCTCAAAAGGTGGCTCTGGAGATTCGTGAAGGCCTGCATGAGGATCAGATGCAAAACGTCCGTGTTGCAGACAGTCAAGAGTCCTGTCTAGCTGACCTAGCGGTGATTAGTAGCAAGTTCCTCATTCCTTATCGGGGAGTTGGAATTCTAGCCATTATCGGTCCAGTTAATCTGGATTATCAGCAGCTAATCAACCAAGTCAACGTGGTCAATCGTGTTTTGACCATGAAGTTGACAGATTTTTACCGCTACCTCAGCAGTAATCATTACGAAGTACATTAAGATTGAAATCATTAAAGGAGGCGAAAATGGCCCAAGATATAAAAAATGAAGAAGTAGAAGAAGTCCAAGAAGAGGAAGTTGTGGAAACGGTAGAAGAAACAACTCCTGAGAAGTCTGAATTGGACTTGGCAAATGAACGTGCAGATGAGTTCGAAAATAAATACCTTCGCGCTCATGCAGAAATGCAAAACATTCAACGCCGTGCCAATGAAGAGCGTCAAAACTTGCAACGTTATCGTAGCCAGGACTTGGCAAAAGCGATTCTCCCTTCTTTGGATAACCTTGAGCGCGCACTCGCAGTTGAAGGTTTGACAGATGATGTGAAGAAGGGCTTGGAAATGGTGCAAGAAAGCTTGATTCACGCCTTGAAAGAAGAAGGAATCGAAGAAATAGCGGCTGACGGTGAATTTGACCATAACTACCATATGGCCATCCAAACTCTCCCAGCAGACGATGACCACCCAGCAGATACCATCGCCCAAGTTTTCCAAAAAGGCTACAAACTCCATGACCGCATCCTACGCCCAGCCATGGTAGTGGTCTATAACTAGTTTAGAAAACTTGACAAAACTTGTCCGAAATGACAATAAACTATGAAGAAAGATAAGAGGCAAGCCGGAGGCTTGCAAGGAAGATATTTCCCGCCGTGGTGAAAGTTTCAGTAGCTTCTGCTACTGAAACAGGGGATTTTTGAGACAATAGGCTCAAAAATAAGTGATGAAATCCCGGAGGGAGTTGCTCACGTCCCCACCACTTAAGGGAAATATCAAAAAATCAAAATTCGAATTAAAATTTAAGGAGAAAAACACATGTCTAAAATTATCGGTATTGACTTAGGTACAACAAACTCAGCGGTTGCAGTTCTTGAAGGAACTGAAAGCAAAATCATCGCAAACCCAGAAGGAAACCGCACAACTCCATCTGTAGTCTCATTCAAAAACGGCGAAATCATCGTTGGTGATGCTGCGAAACGTCAAGCAGTTACAAATCCAGATACAGTTATCTCTATCAAGTCTAAAATGGGAACTTCTGAAAAAGTTTCTGCTAACGGAAAAGAATACACTCCACAAGAAATCTCAGCTATGATTCTTCAATATTTGAAAGGTTATGCTGAAGACTACCTTGGCGAAAAAGTAACTAAAGCAGTTATTACAGTTCCAGCTTACTTTAACGATGCTCAACGTCAAGCAACTAAAGACGCTGGTAAAATCGCTGGTCTTGAAGTAGAACGTATTGTCAACGAACCAACTGCAGCCGCTCTTGCTTATGGTTTGGACAAGACTGACAAAGAAGAAAAAATCTTGGTATTTGACCTTGGTGGTGGTACATTCGACGTTTCTATCCTTGAATTGGGTGACGGTGTCTTCGACGTATTGTCAACTGCAGGGGACAACAAACTTGGTGGTGACGACTTTGACCAAAAAATCATCGACCACTTGGTGGCAGAATTCAAGAAAGAAAACGGTATCGACTTGTCTACTGACAAGATGGCAATGCAACGTTTGAAAGATGCTGCTGAAAAAGCGAAGAAAGACCTTTCTGGTGTAACTTCAACTCAAATCAGCTTGCCATTCATCACTGCTGGTGAGGCTGGACCTCTTCACTTGGAAATGACCTTGACTCGTGCGAAATTTGACGATTTGACTCGTGACCTTGTAGAACGTACAAAAGTTCCAGTTCGTCAAGCCCTTTCAGATGCAGGTTTGAGCTTGTCAGAAATCGACGAAGTTATCCTTGTTGGTGGTTCAACTCGTATCCCAGCCGTTGTCGAAGCTGTTAAAGCTGAAACTGGTAAAGAACCAAACAAATCAGTAAACCCTGACGAAGTAGTTGCTATGGGTGCGGCAATCCAAGGTGGTGTCATCACTGGTGATGTCAAAGACGTTGTCCTTCTTGACGTAACACCATTGTCACTTGGTATCGAAACAATGGGTGGTGTCTTCACAAAACTTATCGATCGCAATACTACTATTCCAACATCTAAATCACAAGTCTTCTCGACAGCAGCAGACAACCAACCAGCCGTTGATATCCACGTTCTTCAAGGTGAACGCCCAATGGCAGCAGATAACAAGACTCTTGGACGTTTCCAATTGACTGATATTCCAGCTGCACCTCGTGGAATTCCTCAAATCGAAGTAACATTTGACATTGACAAGAACGGTATCGTATCAGTTAAAGCTAAAGACCTTGGAACTCAAAAAGAACAAACAATTGTCATCCAATCTAACTCAGGTTTGACAGACGAAGAAATCGATCGCATGATGAAAGATGCAGAAGCTAACGCTGAAGCAGATAAGAAACGTAAGGAAGAAGTAGATCTTCGTAACGAAGTAGACCAAGCAATCTTTGCGACTGAAAAGACAATCAAGGAAACTGAAGGCAAAGGTTTCGACGCAGAACGTGACGCTGCCCAAGCTGCCCTTGATGACCTTAAGAAAGCTCAAGAAGACAACAACTTGGACGAAATGAAAGCAAAACTTGAAGCGTTGAACGAAAAAGCTCAAGGACTTGCGGTTAAACTCTACGAACAAGCTGCAGCAGCGCAACAAGCTCAAGCAGGAGCAGAAGGTGCACAAGCAACAGGAAACGCAGGCGATGACGTCGTAGACGGAGAGTTTACTGAAAAGTAAGATGCAAAGCCCGTTAAAACCTCACAGTGAAAATAGGAAATCTGACGCAGAAACTTTAGTTTCTAGAAAGATTTATCTTTTTCACCAAGAGGTTAGGGCGTGCTCAATTTAGTATTACTAGTTTGATTTTTAAAACTCGAACGTCGTAATGATAAGAAGAAATCCAGAGGTTGCAACCCAGCCTCTGTTTTTCGATAAAATAGAGGATGTTGCGTATGAAAAAAGTACTTTGTGTCATTTATCCTAATTTTTCTCTTTATGAGATAACCGCTTTAACAAGTACTTTAGCTCTGTCTTTTGATATCACGATTGATTATGTAGCTTATGAGAATTCGATGGTGGTCTCTGAGGATGGTTTGCCCTGTCAACCGACGAAAACATTGGATCAGATCCATATAGAAGATTATTCTTGTGTGATTTTGCCAGGAATGGTAAATATAGGTCCTACTCTACAAGATGAGAAATTGATCTCGTTTTTGAGAAGCCTTAATGAGCAAGATATCCTAATTGCAGCCATTTCTTCAGCGCCCCTTTTATTGGCGAAAGCAGGCTTGTTGAACGATACGAAATTTACAGGTGGGATTTGGCAAAACTTCTTTGACTATTTTGAATTTCTTCCACGTGAGAATTTCCAACCGAAAGCCCTTGTGCAAGATAAACAGATCATTACGGCTATCGGTTTTGCACATCAAGAGTTTGCAAGAAAAGTGATTTTCGGTTTAGGGTTGGCAGAGAATACGGACAATTATTTTAAAGAACAGAACGAGTATGCTGAAGAGGATTTGATATTTACTTTATCAGATGAAGAGTTTAATCAAGTGAAGCAGAGTATAGAAAATATCCTCTAATGATTTACTTATAAATTATAGAAAGGAATAAGGGTGTTCGTAATTGAACACGAGTTCCCAAATTTCTTACTCAATATAACAGAAAGGAATTGAACCCGACCTAAATCGAGGTTTGATTCAAAATATCAATAGAAAGGAACAAGGGTGTTCGAGTAACTGAACACGGGCTACGGACTGTGCCAAAAAGATAGTTTTCTAGGACGCAAGCGTCCGTCGTCAAAACTCCTTTTTTGGCTGTGTCCGGTTGACGCCCTTTGTATCTTGAATTATGAACAATACTGAATTTTATGATCGTCTGGGGGTGTCAAAAAACGCTTCGGCAGACGAGATCAAAAAGGCTTATCGTAAGCTTTCGAAGAAATACCACCCAGATATCAACAAGGAGCCTGGTGCTGAGGAAAAGTACAAGGAAGTTCAAGAAGCCTATGAGACTTTGAGTGACGACCAAAAACGTGCGGCCTATGACCAATATGGTGCTGCAGGTGCCAACGGTGGCTTTGGTGGTGCTGGTGGTTTCGGCGGTTTCAACGGAGCAGGTGGCTTCGGTGGTTTTGAGGACATTTTCTCAAGTTTCTTCGGTGGAGGCGGTGCTTCGCGTAATCCAAATGCTCCTCGTCAAGGGGATGACCTTCAGTATCGTGTGAACTTGACCTTTGAAGAAGCTATCTTCGGTACAGAGAAGGAAGTTAAGTACAACCGAGAAGCTGGATGCCGTACATGTAATGGATCAGGGGCTAAGCCAGGAACAAGTCCAGTCACTTGCGGACGCTGTCATGGCGCTGGTGTCATTAACGTCGATACGCAGACTCCGCTTGGTATGATGCGTCGCCAAGTAACCTGTGATGTCTGTCATGGTCGCGGAAAAGAAATCAAAGATCCATGTACAACCTGTCATGGAACAGGTCATGAGCAACAAGCCCATAGCGTACATGTGAAAATCCCTGCTGGTGTGGAAACCGGTCAACAAATTCGCCTAGCAGGTCAGGGTGAAGCAGGCTTTAACGGTGGACCTTATGGTGACTTGTATGTAGTAGTTTCTGTGGAAGCTAGCGACAAGTTTGAACGTGAAGGAACCACTATCTTCTACAATCTAAACCTCAACTTTGTCCAAGCAGCTCTTGGTGATACCGTTGATATCCCAACTGTTCACGGTGATGTTGAATTGGTTATCCCAGAGGGAACTCAGACTGGTAAGAAATTCCGTCTACGTGGCAAAGGAGCTCCGAGTCTTCGTGGCGGTGCAGTTGGTGACCAATACGTTACCGTTAATGTCGTGACTCCGACAGGCTTGAACGACCGCCAAAAAGCAGCCTTGAAAGAATTCGCAGCTGCAGGTGATTTAAAAGTCAATCCAAAGAAAAAAGGCTTTTTGACCATATAAAAGATGCCTTTGAAGGAGAATAAAGCAAAAAGAGCCGTTGGGCTCTTTTTGTGTTATCTTTGAAAATTTAGCGTCGAAAAATCATTTTCCAGTTAGCCTATTATTTATACTTTTGCTTGAGTAAGCCAGCTGCATCCATATCTTGGATGAGTTGCTTGATTTCCGCTTCCTTACCAGGCTTAATAGTAATGGTATCAATATGATTGATTGCCGAATTATCCTGAATATCCACTAAAGTCAAGGCCTTTTCATAGAATACGATTCCTTTTTTTAGACTTTCCTGATCTTTCCAATATAGAACTGAGTAATCAGGATTTGGTTTCTTTCCGATTTCTTGTAAATAATTCCTACTTTCCTTCTCTAAAAATTGCAATAAACCATGATTGAACAAGCTATCCCCTACTTTATAGTATGAAATCTCTCCAGTCTGTAGGACATAGACTTCGAGTCGGTTTTTGATGAGTTTTGGACTTTCTTTTAGGACAGGGTGGCTATTGATGACCTCATCTGAGAAAGTAACATAAAAATTCAAGCCCCCACCCTCGAATTGATACCTTCCATTTGAATTTACTTTCTTAGGAGGCATGTCAAGGGAGGTAAAGATTTGTTTTAAGTCTTCGTTCCCTTTTCGGATGTCACTCGGTGAGGCTCTGAAAGCAAAGAACAGTAGTAGAAATGCTAGGACTGCAAGAAGGCTAAGGCAACCACAAGGGATTAGGATAATCTTAGCCAGAATTTTAAAAAACTGTTTCATTTTCATTCCTCTTTTTGTTTGGATATGACAACCTAAAATGGATTAAAGGAAAGTTGATAGCTCTTTTTACTTATCTTCAATTTCCTGTGTTTCTTTGATGACAGCTAGTCTAGTCTGGATATCTTTTTCTAAGACCTTAAACTTGTAAGTCAGGTCTTCTTGGTATTCTTTGATGAGTTCTTTTTGCTGGTCGATGATTTGCAGGCTGTTTTGGATAATATCCACGTCATCCTTGATAGCTTGAACGCGGTCAGTGGTATTCAAGACTTCATCTGTGATGGCTTGGCGATTTTTTGTGACCAAATAACTTCCAGCTGTAGCTCCTGCAAATAGCAGTAGATTAGATAATTTCATGGCAACTCCTTAGGCGTTTTTGATGGTTTCAGCGACTTGAGCGAGTTTGTCAAAGTCTGGTTCGTGGGCGATAAAATCAATTTTGAGGTCATCGTCGGCACTGTAGCGAGGCACGAGGTGAACATGGGTATGAAAGACTGTTTGACCTGCGATTTCTTCACAGTTAGCAATGATATTCATGCCAGCAGCCTTAGTAGCTTTCATGACTTTTTGAGCTACTTTTGGTACTTGGGCAAAGAGTTGGCTCGCGCTAGTAGCGTCCATTTCCAAAAGATTGCGATAGTGCTCTTTTGGCACGACCAAGGTGTGTCCTGGTGTCACTTGAGAGATATCAAGAAAGGCAAGAACCTGCTCATCTTCATATACTTTTGAAGCAGGAATTTCCCCTGCGATGATTTTACAAAAAATGCAATCTGACATAAAATCTACCTCTACTGTATTGAATTTTGATATAATATAGCTACATTATACCAGATTTGGAGAAAATATGTTAGAAATTAAAAACTTGACAGGTGGCTATGTCCATGTCCCTGTCTTGAAAGATGTGTCCTTTACTGTTGAAAGTGGGCAGTTAGTTGGTTTGATTGGTCTCAATGGCGCTGGGAAATCAACGACAATTAATGAAATTATCGGTCTGTTGACACCTTATAGCGGTTCTATCAATATCAATGGTCTGACCCTGCAAGAAGATGCAACGAGCTACCGCAAGCAGATTGGCTACATTCCTGAGACTGCCTAGCCTGTATGAGGAATTGACCCTTAGAGAGCATATCGAAACGGTTGCTATGGCTTATGCTATCGAGCAGAAAGTGGCTTTTGATCGAGTAGAACCTTTGTTAAAAATGTTCCGTCTGGACCAGAAATTGGACTGGTTCCCTGTTCATTTTTCAAAAGGGATGAAGCAAAAGGTCATGATTATCTGTGCTTTTGTGGTGGATCCGAGTCTCTTCATCGTGGATGAGCCTTTCCTTGGTCTCGATCCGCTGGCTATTGCAGACTTGATTCAGCTTTTGGAAGTGGAAAAGCAAAAAGGCAAGTCTATTCTCATGAGTACCCACGTGCTGGATTCGGCTGAGAAGATGTGTGATGCCTTTGTCATTCTCCACAAGGGTGAGGTGCGTGCTAAGGGAAATCTCCTGCAACTGCGCGAAGCCTTTGACATGCCTGAGGCTAGTTTGAATGATATTTACTTGGCTCTGACCAAAGAGGAGGAGCTATGAAAGACTTGTTTTTAAAGAGAAAGCAGGCTTTTCGTAAGGAGTGTATTGGTTATCTGCGCTATGTTCTCAATGATCACTTTGTCTTGTTCCTGCTTGTCCTGTTGGGCTTTCTAGCCTACCAGTACAGTCAACTTTTACAGCATTTTCCTGAAAACCATTGGCCAATTCTTTTGTTTGTAGGAATTACGTCTGTTTTACTTTTGCTTTGGGGAGGAATTGCCACCTATATGGAGGCTCCAGACAAGCTCTTTCTCTTAGTCGGAGAAGAGGAAATCAAACTCCATCTCAAGCGTCAAACTGGCGTTTCCCTAGTCTTTTGGCTCTTTGTCCAGACCCTTTTCTTGCTGTTATTTGCGCCTTTATTTTTGGCAATGGGTTATGGCTTGCCAGTTTTTTTGGTCTATGTGCTTTTATTGGGAGTAGGAAAATATTTCCTCTTTCGTCAAAAGGCCAGCAAATTTTTCACGGAAACTGGACTGAACTGGGACTATGTCATTTCCCAAGAAAGCAAGCGTAAGCAAGTCTTGCTTCGTTTCTTTGCCCTCTTTACGCAGGTAAAGGGAATTTCAAACAGCGTCAAGCGTCGTGCCTATCTGGACTTTATCCTAAAGGCTGTTCAGAAGGTTCCTGGGAAGATTTGGCAAAATCTCTATCTGCGTTCTTATCTGCGAAATGGAGATCTCTTTGCCCTCAGTCTCCGTCTGCTCCTACTTTCCTTGCTAGCGCAGGTCTTTATCGAGCAAGCTTGGATTGCGACAGCAGTGGTGGTTCTCTTTAACTACCTCTTGCTCTTCCAGTTGCTGGCCCTCTATCATGCCTTTGACTACCAGTATTTGACCCAACTCTTTCCGCTGGACAAGGGGCAAAAGGAAAAAGGCTTGCAGGCGGTAGTCCGAGGATTGACTAGTTTTGTTTTACTTGTGGAATTAGTTGTCGGCCTTGTGACATTCCAAGAAAAACTAGCCCTTCTAGCCTTACTGGGAGCTGGTTTGGTTTTACTAGTCTTGTACTTGCCTTATCAGGTAAAACGTCAGATGCAGGACTAACATTGCCTATATGACACTAAAAAGAAGTTGAGTTCAGTTTGTCTCAACTTCTTTTTAGTTTCTACAGGATAATGGTTGGCCCGTAGAGACTCAACTTGGTCTTGACTTGGTCAAAGTGGAAGCGGTCATAGGCTCGCCAAGCGGCGCGTGTAGGAGCATCTGGATCAAGAGCGCTGAGTCCCATGAGAAGACTGGAAGTCTGGTAAAATTTTTCCAGTTCAATCAAGACTCGATTATCCACTGTCTCAGCCTTGGCTAGAAAGCCAAGAATAGAGTTTAATTGCTCCTGAAAGCGGACGTCGTCAGCGGTTGCCTGTTTGCATGCTTGATAGGCTTTGTTTAAGTCAGTAATCAAAGTCTGAGCTCTTTTGATAGGGTCTGTATCTGTCATGAGAATTCCTCCTTTAATCTGTGTGCCAGTCTTGATTCTAGCAATTGTGTTTTGATACTGTCAGTCTATCACTTTTATCTCCTTTTTCGCCTTCAAATCTTTAATTGTCCTTGAAATTTCCTGAATGGTACTGTTAAGATTTTGTGATAAAATAGTTGTAAGATTATCATGCTTATTTGAGGAACAAGATACCCTTCAGGATCGTTGAAGGCCTGTTTAGGATTTGGTGGGCTTGTATCAAAGTATTTTTGCTATTCTCTTTTTAGGAAGAAATTGAAACAAGGAGAGTAAGAAGATGAGAATATTTATTTTAGAAGATGATTTTTCCCAACAGACTAGGATTGAAACGACGATTGAGAAACTCTTAAAGGAGCATCATATAACTCCCAGTTCTTTTGAAGTCTTTGGGAAGGCAGACCAGCTGCTGACAGAGGTGCATGAGAAGGGCGCCCATCAGCTATTCTTTTTGGATATTGAGATTCGAAATGAGGAGATGAAGGGTCTGGAAGTGGCTAGAAAGATTCGGGATCGAGACCCCTATGCCCTGATTGTCTTTGTGACGACTCACTCGGAGTTTATGCCCCTGTCCTTTCGCTACCAAGTGTCTGCTCTGGACTATATTGATAAGGCCCTTTCGGCAGAGGAGTTTGAATCTCGTATCGAGACAGCCCTTCTCTATGCCAATAGTCAAGACAGTAAAAGTCTGGCGGAAGATTGCTTTTACTTTAAATCAAAATTTGCCCAATTTCAGTATCCTTTTAAAGAGGTTTACTATCTCGAAACATCGCCCAGAGCCCATCGTGTTATTCTCTCTACCAAGACAGACAGGCTGGAATTTACAGCGAGTTTAGAGGAGGTTTTCAAGCAGGAACCTCGTCTCTTGCAGTGCCATCGCTCTTTTCTCATCAATCCTGCCAATGTGGTTCGTTTGGATAAGAAAGAAAAACTTCTTTACTTTCCCAATGGTGGAAGCTGTCTAATCGCCCGTTATAAGGTCAGGGAAGTATCTGAAGCTATCAATAACTTGCATTGAGCTAGGAGAGTTTATGAATATTGCTTGGATATTATTGTATACACTTATTACTCATGGACTAGAAATTGTCATTTTCTTTAAGGTGGATGGAATTGGTCTCACTTTTGAGAGGATTTTTAAAGCCTTTCTTTTTAAGCTACTGTTGGCCTTTGTTTTTTTAATGATTGGCTATATGGTAGGAGATAGTTTCCTATTTTATTTTATGGAACCCTTGTACGGTATAGGTTTGTCTTTCTTACTGTTAAGAGGGCTTCCTAAAAAACTCCTTTTCTTTTATGGTCTCTTTCCAATGATATTGGTGAATCTCTTTTATAGAGGGGTCTCCTATTTTGTGCTTCCATTTTGGGGACAAGAAATTGTAGATAAAGGTAGCAATCCTATCTTTTTATTGATGACGATATTCGTTTGCTTCATAGTTTTAGTCTTTTTGAAATGGTTGGACTATGATTTCACTAACTTGAGAAAGGAGATTCTCGATAAAGGTTTTCAAAAGTCCCTGACCACGATTAACTGGATAATGGGGGCTTATTATCTAGTGATGCAAAGTCTGTCTTTCTTTGAATATGAACAAGGTATTCAATCAACGACTGTTCGCCATCTGATTCTAGTGTTTTACTTGCTCTTTTTTATGGGGATGATCAAGAAATTGGATACCTATTTGAAGGACAAACTCCATGAGAGACTGGACCAAGAGCAGGTCTTGCGCTACAGAGATATGGAACGCTATAGTCGGCATATAGAGGAACTTTACAAGGAAGTACGGAGCTTTCGCCATGACTACACCAACCTCTTAACCAGCTTACGTCTGGGCATTGAAGAGGAGGATATGAAGCAGATAAAAGAGGTCTACGACTCGGTCTTAAAGGATTCTAGTGAAAAATTGCAGGACAATAAATATGACCTTGGTCGATTGGTGAATATTCGTGATAAAGCCCTCAAAAGTCTCCTAGCAGGAAAGTTTTTAAAAGCCAGGGATAAGAAGATTGTCTTTAATGTTGAAGTTCCAGAGGAGATTCAGGTCGAGGGGATGAGCTTGCTTGATTTTCTAACCATTGTGTCTATCCTTTGTGACAACGCTATTGAAGCCAGTGCAGAGGCTAGTCAACCTCATGTTTCAATTGCCTTTTTAAAGAATGGAGCACAGGAGACCTTTATCATAGAAAACTCCATCAAAGAAGAGGGGATCGATATTTCTGAAATCTTCTCCTTTGGAGCAAGTTCTAAAGGGGAGGAGAGAGGAGTTGGTCTCTATACCGTCATGAAAATTGTGGAAAGCCATCCCAATACCAGTCTAAATACCACCTGTCAAAATCAAATCTTTCGTCAAGTTTTAACAGTTCACTCGATGTCAGTTGATGATTAGAAGATTTGTGGAAAGAAGTACTGCCTGCAGTCATCAATTAAAATACTATAATATGTGAGGTATCATAAATGAATAAGAAATCCTTTTTTATCATCTGTTCTACGTTGATCATAGCATCGAATCTTCTAATGATTTCCGTGGTGAATAAGGGAGAAGAAACGGGGAGTAATCTGTTTGTGATTGCTATAGCCTGTGTTTTGCTACCAGCCTTTTTATATGCAGTTGAAAACCAACTGACTTCATTGATAAGAGTAGAGTCAATACTTCTGATTCAGTTGACAGTTATATCCCTACTCCGTCTTATCAACAGAATAGGGAGTACGCCTGAAATCCTCAACATTATCATTACCCTTATCGCTTTGGCAAGTGGGACAGCTGCTATCCTTGTTGCGATTATGAGAATATATGAGAACAGACGGAAGTAAGGGTGAATCGTTTTCGATTATTGTTAAATTCCCATAGGGCAAGTATGTTTTTCACGCTTGCTTTTTAAATTTTTTAACAATTCAAGATGTTTTGATGACCATTTATGATTTGAGTGATCCAAGGTCAAAATGAGTGCTATACTAGCAGTGTAAAGGTTGTAGCTCAACTAAGATAAAGCATACATTTAGGAGAAAATCTTATGAAGAAAAAAATACTGATCATTTTCGTTCTGTATCTGATTATGTCTATCCTTCTTTATCCGCTTAGGGAGAGTATTTGGTATCATCTATTTTATACCATAGCCTATATGATTGCGGTTATAATCTATCTTGCTTTAACTAAAAAGAAAGGAGCAAAGAAATGAAAACTTTTCTTGCTAAAAAACGGAACATCTTCCTTACGAGATTGTTCCTAGGTCAGTTGCCTTTACTTGTCTCTACTTATCTATTTCTATCTCGTCAGTTTTTAAATTTTTCCTTGGTTTTCCAATTTCTTTTAGTGGTTATTAACTTGGTTTCTATTTTGGTCACTGTTTACCTCACTAGAGAAATGAGGATAAGAAAGTTTGAAGATGATGATTTGGTTAGTCCTAGAACCAATCAACTTATGTTCATTGGTTTGACAGGTTTTATGTCTATTATCTGTTTGTATAGAGGTATCACAGCAGGAGAATCTTACCAACAACTAATTGCTTATATTGGCGCGGTTCTCTGCTTGCTTATCATGCTTTTGCTCATTTTGGGTTTGAAGTATTATAAAAAGTAAGTGGATAATGAAGTTTTTGCAATTTAAGATTAGGATGAAAAAAATTAATAAACAGTAATACTAAACTTGTCAAAGTTGCAACAAAACAAAAAAGTAGTATTCGTTATGAATACAAAAACGATGTCACAATTTGAAATGATGGTTACTGATATGCTTGCTTGCGTTGAAGGAGCTTTCGGAGGTTGGGGAGATGTATTTTCTGGTTTATTGGGTGGGCTAGCACCCTCTCCAACTTTGGACCAATTAAATGGTAAGTGGCCTATTATACATATTTCAAAACCATGTGGTCCATATGGTATAGGGGGAACTCCAAACTCATGTAATGGTATTAAAAAAGGATTGAAGCTATGAAGGTAAAATATGGGAATCAAATTGTTGATGTTTGGGAAATTGGTCAAGCAACTCCTAAACCAAGTTGGGTAGAGGAAGCTTTTCAAAAAAATTATATGGTTTGGTTGGATAATCATGTGCGCATTCTAATGGCAGGTCTCAACACTTCTCTCGCAACGAATATCAAGTTTGGTCTAGTTGGAACAGTTGGAGGAGGATTTGCTGGTTATGGAATGTATGTTCTTGGTTATCCAGGTGATTATATAGATATTACCAATCATAGAGTTGTTTCTGCTAAAATATTTCACAAGAGTTATCAAATTTTAGAAAATGATTAGATATCATTTAATTGTAATGGAGAAAGCAATGAAAAAAATATTTTTTAAAAAACGGAACATCTTCCTTACGAGATTGTTCCTAGGTCAGTTGCCCTTACTTGTCTCTACTTATCTATTTCTATCTCGTCAGTTTTTAAATTTTTCATTGGTTTTCCAATTTCTTTTAGTGGTTATTAACTTGGCCTCTATTTTGGTTACTGTTTACCTCACTAGGGAAATGAGGATAAGAGAATTTGAAGATGATGATTTGGTTAGTCCTAGAACAAATCAACTTATGTTCATCGGCTTGACAGGTTTTATGTCTATTATTTGTTTGTATAGAGGTATCACAGCAGGAGAATTCTATCAACAAATAATCGCATATATTGGCGCTATTCTCTGCTTGCTTATCATGCTTCTGCTCATGTGGGGCTTGAAGTATTATAAAAAGTAGGGAAGAACTTGCGGCTAGTCTATAGTCTGATAAGAGGAGGTCATCATGTATAAACACTTATTTTTCCTAGATTCCAAAACTTTAGACCGGTTGACGCCCTATATTCTGGTCTTGGCTTCTGACACCATTGCCTTTAATGTTTTTGTGCTAACCTTTGTATCTGCGGTGGTCTTTAATTCCCTAAATTCCATGCTAGCTTTAATGGCTATATTCTTAGGGGCTGGCTATGTGGTCGGATTTTGGTTACTCAAATGGTTTGTTTTGGAAAGACTAGATCTAAAGAATGACGTGTAGGAAGTCTGTTTGGTGAGGAGGATAGCTTTATGGCCATTTTCAATAAGTGTCATGCCTTGTTTTTGGGATTTTTAGTCTTTGCAATCATTGGTACAGCGGGATATTCCGTCAATCAAGGGGATTATTTTCAACACCAGTACACATTCATTATTATAAAGAGTCTCTTGCTTTTCCTTAGTTTTGGCTATGCTAAATGGTTTGATATGATTTCTTTTGGGATGTTAAGCAGGAAACAACTCTTGCTGTTCATTGGAATTTTTCTTCTCACTGTGCTTGTAAGTATTAGCTATCATGCTTTTTTCTCAGTTGTTTCTGGTGCTTCGGATCAACATCTTGAGGAAGCTAGTAAAGGACTTTCGCTTTCTTTTATTGTTAGTGTCACAATTTTGGGACCAATTCAGGAGGAACTCCTGTTTAGAGGACTTCTTCAAGGTGCATTTTTTGACAATTCTTGGTTAGGACTTGTGTTGACTTCCTCTCTCTTTTCTTTCATGCATGAACCTTATGATATTCCTTCGTTTTGCTATTATCTTTTCGGGGGCTTGTTGCTGGGCTTTGCTTATAAAAAGAGCCAAAACCTATGGGTCTCCACTTTAGTTCATATGTTTTACAACAGTTTGCCACTTTTAACTTATATTCAATGAAAATCAAAGAGCAAACTAGGAAACTAGCCGCAGGTTGCTCAAAACATGATTTTGAGGTTGTAGATGAAACTGACGAAGTCAGTCACATATATAATCCAAGGCGACGTTGACGAGTATAAAATGGTTTGTTTTGGAAAGGTTAGAGCTAAAGGATGACTTGTAGGGAAGTTTGTTGAGGAGGATAATTTTATGGAGTTTTTTGATAAATTTCATGCCTTTTGTTTTGGATTTTTAGTACTAATAATCGTCATTACAGTTCCTTATACGATTAATCATGGGGATTTTTTTCAAAATGAGCCTGCACTAATTATTGTAAGTCTTCTTGTAACCTTGGTGAGTGTTGCTTATGCTAGACAGTTTGAAATGATTTCTTTTGGGATGTTAAGCAGGAAACAACTTTTACTTTTCATTGTAATCTTTCTTCTAAGTGTGCTTGAGACGCTGGTTTATATTCATTTCTTCGCTATTTCTTCTGGCGCAGGAGTTCAACACTTGGCGGAAGTCAGCAGAGGAATTTCCCTGTCCTTGATTTTGACTACCTCAGTTTTTGGCCCCATCCAGGAGGAACTCATTTTCAGAGGACTTCTTCAAGGTGCGGTTTTTGACAATTCTTGGTTAGGGCTTGTGCTAACTTCCTCTCTCTTTTCGTTTATGCATGGACCTTCTAATGTCCCTTCGTTTATTTTTTATCTACTTGGGGGCTTGTTACTGGGCTTTGCTTATAAAAAGAGCCAAAACCTATGGGTTTCTACTCTAGTTCACATGTTTTACAATGCTTGGCCACTCTTATATTATTTATAAAAATGATAAAAAGGTAAGCAGAAGACGGTGCTTGCCTTTTTCTTTCTATAATGATACCCAAGCCAATCTAGAGGCTTTTCTTTGAGAATCGGGTGTGGAGCGGTTGACGAATAGGCCAAAAACTAGTAGAATAGTAAGGAAACTTTATACGGAGGAAAGAAATGGATTTGGGTGATAATGAGCTAACACTGACTCCCATACCTGGGAAAAGTGGCAAGGCTTATATGGGTAGCTATCCTGATGGGAAGCGCATCTTTGTAAAAATGAACACCTCTCCAATCCTACCTGGTCTAGCTAGAGAACAAATTGCTCCACAATTATTATGGAGTCGTCGTTTGGCAGATGGGCGTGATATGTGTGCTCAAGAATGGTTGACAGGCAAGATATTGACCCCCTATGATATGAATCGTAAACAAATCGTCAATATTTTAACCCGTCTTCATCGCTCACGTCCGTTGATGACACAGTTGAGTCGTTTGGGGTATGCCATGGAAACACCTGTAGATTTACTGCAGTCTTGGCAAGAAACGGTTCCAGATGCTTTGCGTAAAAATCATTTTATCAGTGAAGTGATGGCTGATTTACGTCAGACTATTCCAGGATTTAGAGAGGACCATGCGACCATTGTCCATGGAGATGTACGACATAGTAATTGGATTGAGACAGATAGTGGCTTGATTTATTTGGTGGATTGGGATTCGGTTCGCTTGACCGACCGCATGTTTGATGTGGCCCATATGCTCTGCCATTATATTCCAGAACATCAGTGGAAGGAATGGTTGACCTACTACGGTTACAAGTACAATCAAACGGTATTAAATAAATTGTATTGGTACGGTCAATTGTCTTATTTGAGCCAGATTTCCAAGTATTATATGAACCAAGATTTAGAAAATGTCAATCGGGAGATCCATGGCTTGCGTCACTTCCGAGACAAGTATGGAAAGAGAAGATGAGAGTTAGAAATCGTAAAGGGGCGACAGAATTACTAGAGGCAAATCCCCAGTATGTGGTCCTCAATCCCTTGGAAGCCAAGGGAAAATGGCGGGACTTGTTTGGCAATGATAATCCCATTCATGTGGAAGTTGGAAGTGGAAAGGGTGCCTTTGTTTCAGGTATGGCCAAGCAAAACCCTGACATCAACTATATCGGGATTGATATTCAAAAGTCTGTTTTGAGCTACGCTTTGGACAAGGTGCTTGAAGTTGGAGTACCTAACATCAAGCTCTTGTGGGTAGATGGTTCTGACTTGACTGACTACTTTGAAGACGGTGAGATTGATTGTTTGTATCTGAACTTTTCAGATCCTTGGCCTAAAAAACGCCATGAAAAGCGTCGGTTGACCTACAAGACCTTCTTGGATACCTTCAAACGTATCTTGCCTGAAAATGGAGAAATCCATTTCAAGACGGATAACCGTGGCTTGTTTGAGTACAGTTTAGTGAGCTTTTCTCAGTATGGCATGAAGCTCAATGGTGTCTGGCTTGATTTACATGCCAGTGATTTTGAAGGCAATGTCATGACAGAATACGAGCAAAAATTCTCCAACAAGGGGCAAGTTATCTACCGAGTTGAGGCAGAATTTTAAGAAATAGCCTGAAATCAGGCTGTATAAGTGCTTTTGCTTTACATAAGTAGTCAAAAGTGCTATACTGTAAGTAAGAATATGAGAAAGTGAGGCGGGGAAATATCTTCGCCTCTTGCTTATGAGGAGGTGGACGCAATCGCAACAATCGTAGAATTAGTCAGAGAAGTTGTAGAACCTGTCATCCAAGCACCTTTCGAACTCGTGGATATCGAGTATGGAAAGATTGGCAGTGACATGATTCTCAGTATTTTTGTAGATAAACCTGAAGGAATTACCTTGAACGACACGGCAGACTTGACAGAAATGATCAGTCCTGTCCTAGACACCATCAAGCCAGATCCCTTCCCAGAACAATATTTCCTAGAAATCACCAGTCCAGGCTTGGAACGTCCTTTGAAAACCAAGGATGCCGTCGCTGGAGCGGTTGGGAAATACATCCATGTCGGGCTCTACCAAGCCATCGATAAGCAAAAGGTCTTTGAAGGAACCTTGTTGGCCTTTGAAGAGGACGAGTTGGCCATGGAATATATGGATAAGACGCGTAAGAAAACTGTCCAAATTCCATACAGTTTAGTATCAAAAGCACGTTTAGCAGTTAAATTATAGAAAAAGAAAGGATAGCTTTTGAGGATTCAAAAGTGAAGAAAACATGAGTAAAGAAATGCTAGAGGCCTTCCGCATTTTGGAAGAAGACAAGGGAATCAAAAAAGAAGATATCATCGACGCAGTAGTAGAGTCGCTTCGTTCCGCTTATCGCAGACGCTATGGTCAATCTGATAGCGTAGCTATTGATTTCAACGAAAAAACAGGTGACTTTACAGTTTATACTGTCCGTGAAGTTGTTGATGAAGTATTTGATAGCCGTTTGGAAATCAGCTTGAAAGATGCTCTTGCCATTAATTCAGCCTATGAACTTGGTGACAAAATCAAGTTTGAAGAAGCACCTGCTGAGTTTGGTCGTGTAGCAGCCCAATCTGCCAAACAAACCATCATGGAAAAAATGCGCAAGCAAACACGTGCCATCACTTACAATACTTACAAAGAACATGAGCAAGAAATCATGTCTGGTACAGTAGAACGCTTTGACAACCGCTTTATCTATGTCAACCTTGGCAGCATTGAAGCCCAATTGTCAAAACAAGACCAAATCCCTGGGGAAGTTTTTGCTTCTCATGATCGTATCGAAGTTTATGTTTACAAGGTTGAAGATAACCCTCGTGGTGTCAACGTCTTTGTTAGCCGTAGCCATCCAGAAATGATCAAACGTTTGATGGAGCAAGAAATTCCTGAAGTTTATGATGGAACTGTTGAAATCATGAGCGTGGCTCGTGAAGCAGGTGACCGTACTAAGGTTGCTGTTCGTAGCCATAATCCAAACGTGGACGCTATCGGTACAATCGTTGGACGTGGTGGAGCTAACATCAAGAAAATCACTAGCAAATTCCACCCAGCTCGCTATGATGCTAAGAGCGACCGTATGGTACCAATCGAAGAAAATATCGACGTTATCGAGTGGGTAGCAGATCCAGCTGAATTTATCTACAATGCCATTGCTCCTGCTGAGGTTGACCAAGTTATCTTTGATGAAAACGACAGCAAACGTGCCTTGGTGGTTGTTCCAGATAACAAGCTTTCTCTTGCCATCGGTCGTCGTGGGCAAAACGTTCGCTTGGCAGCTCACTTGACTGGTTACCGTATCGATATCAAGTCTGCTAGCGAATTTGAAGCTATGGAAGAAGCTGGTTCGGTAGATTTGGAAGCAGAAAACGATACTGTAGAAGAATAAAAGCTGCTAGAGGAGGGAAAGATGAAAACGAGAAAAATCCCTTTGCGCAAGTCTGTTGTGTCTAACGAAGTGATTGATAAGCGTGATTTGCTCCGTATTGTCAAGAACAAGGAAGGACAAGTCTTTATTGATCCGACAGGCAAGGCCAACGGCCGCGGCGCTTATATCAAGCTAGACAATGCTGAAGCCCTAGAGGCAAAAAAGAAGAAGGTCTTTAACCGTAGCTTTGACATGGAAGTGGAAGAAAGCTTTTATGATGAGTTGATCGCTTATGTGGATCACAAAGTGAAAAGAAGAGAGTTAGGACTTGAATAAGCAAAAGATAAGCAATCTCTTGGGACTTGCTCAACGAGCAGGGCGTATCATATCGGGTGAAGAATTGGTGGTCAAGGCCATTCAAGACGGCAAGGCCAAGTTGGTCTTTCTAGCCCATGATGCTGCCCCCAATCTGACCAAGAAGATTCAAGATAAAAGTCATTATTATCAAGTAGAAATTGTAACCGTGTTTTCAACACTGGAATTAAGCATAGCAGTCGGGAAATCGAGAAAGGTTTTGGCTGTAACAGATGCTGGATTTACAAAGAAAATGAGGTCTCTTATGGAATAGAAGAGGAGGACATGATTTGTCTAAGAAAAGATTGTACGAAATCGCAAAAGAACTTGGAAAAGAAAGTAAAGAAGTTGTAGCGCGTGCAAAAGAGTTGGGCTTGGATGTGAAAAGCCACTCATCAAGTGTGGAAGAAGCTGTCGCTGCAAAAATCGCTGCCAGCTTTAAGCCTGCAGCTGCTCCGAAAGCAGAAGCAAAACCTGCAGCACCAAAAGCAAGTGCAGAAAGGAAAGCCGAAAAATCTGAGTCAGCTAAACCAGCTGTAGCTAAGGAAGAGGCAAAAGCGCCAGAGCAAGTTGCTCCGAAGGCAGAAAAAGTAGCAGCTAAACCGCAAAGCCGTAATTTTAAGGCTGAGCGTGAAGCTCGTGCCAAAGAACAGGCAGAACGACGCAAGCAAAATAAGGGCAATAACCGTGACCAACAAAACGGAAACCGTCAGAAAAACGATGGCCGTAATGGTGGAAAACAAGGTCAAGGCAATCGCGACAATCGTCGCTTTAATGACCAAGCTAAGAAACAGCAAGGTCAGCAAAATCGTGGAAATGAGCGCCGTCAACAAGAGGACAAACGTCCACATCAAGCGGCTCCACGTATTGACTTTAAAGCCCGTGCAGCAGCCCTAAAAGCAGAGCAAAATGCAGAGTACGCACGTTCAAGTGAGGAACGTTTCAAGCAGACTCAGGCTGCCAAAGAAGCCTTGGCCCAAGCAAACAAACGCAAGGAGCCAGAGGAAATCTTTGAAGAAGTGGCTAAGTTAGCTGAACAAGCGCAACAAGAACAGCAAGTTCAAGCAGTGGTTGAACTTGCTCCTGTAGCTAAAGAAGCGCCAGTGGATACACGTCGTAAAAAACAAGCTCGACCAGACAAAGAACGTGATGATTATGATCACGAAGAAGATGGTCCTAGAAAACAACAAAAGAATCGAAGTAGTCAAAATCAAGTGAGAAATCAAAAGAATAGTAACTGGAATAACAACAAAAAGAACAAAAAAGGCAATAACAAGAACAACCGTAATCAGACTCCAAAACCTGTTACGGAGCGTAAATTCCATGAATTGCCAACAGAATTTGAATATACAGATGGTATGACCGTTGCGGAAATCGCAAAACGTATCAAACGTGAACCAGCTGAAATCGTTAAGAAACTTTTCATGATGGGTGTCATGGCCACACAAAACCAATCCTTGGATGGGGAAACAATTGAACTCCTCATGGTGGATTATGGTATCGAAGCCAAACAAAAAGTTGAAGTGGATAATGCCGACATCGAACGTTTCTTTGTCGAAGATGGTTATCTCAATGAAGATGAATTGGTTGAGCGTCCACCAGTTGTAACTATCATGGGACACGTTGACCATGGTAAAACAACACTCTTAGATACCCTTCGTAACTCTCGTGTTGCGACAGGTGAAGCGGGTGGTATCACTCAGCATATCGGTGCCTACCAAATCGTGGAAAATGGCAAGAAGATTACCTTCCTTGATACACCAGGACACGCGGCCTTTACATCTATGCGTGCGCGTGGTGCTTCTGTTACCGATATTACTATCTTGGTTGTAGCGGCAGATGACGGGGTTATGCCTCAAACGATTGAAGCCATTAACCACTCAAAAGCGGCCAACGTTCCAATCATCGTAGCCATTAACAAGATCGATAAACCAGGTGCTAACCCAGAACGCGTTATCGGTGAATTGGCAGAGCATGGTGTTATGTCAACTGCTTGGGGCGGAGATTCTGAATTTGTTGAAATTTCAGCTAAATTCAACCAAAACATCGAAGAATTGTTGGAAACAGTCCTTCTTGTGGCTGAAATCCAAGAACTTAAGGCAGACCCAACAGTGCGTGCGATCGGTACAGTTATCGAAGCTCGCTTGGATAAAGGAAAAGGTGCGGTCGCAACCCTTCTTGTTCAACAAGGAACCTTGAATGTTCAAGACCCAATCGTTGTCGGAAATACCTTCGGTCGTGTCCGTGCTATGACTAATGACCTTGGTCGTCGTGTTAAGGTTGCAGGGCCATCAACACCAGTTTCAATCACAGGTTTGAACGAAGCGCCGATGGCAGGTGACCACTTTGCTGTTTATGAGGATGAAAAATCTGCGCGTGCAGCAGGTGAAGAGCGTGCCAAACGTGCCCTCATGAAACAACGTCAAGCTACCCAACGTGTCAGCCTTGAAAACCTCTTTGATACCCTTAAAGCTGGTGAACTAAAGTCAGTTAACGTTATCATCAAGGCCGATGTACAAGGTTCGGTTGAAGCCCTTTCTGCCTCACTTCAAAAGATTGACGTGGAAGGTGTTAAAGTTACCATCGTTCACTCAGCGGTTGGTGCTATCAACGAATCAGACGTGACCCTTGCTGAAGCTTCAAATGCCTTTATCGTTGGTTTCAATGTACGCCCTACACCACAAGCTCGTCAACAAGCAGAAGCTGACGATGTTGAAATCCGTCTCCACAGCATTATCTACAAGGTTATCGAAGAAATGGAAGAAGCTATGAAAGGGATGCTTGATCCAGAATTCGAAGAAAAAGTTATTGGTGAAGCAGTTATCCGTGAAACCTTCAAGGTGTCTAAAGTGGGAACTATCGGTGGATTCATGGTTATCAACGGTAAGGTTACCCGTGACTCTAAAGTCCGTGTTATCCGTGACGGTGTCGTTATCTATGACGGCGAACTCGCAAGCTTGAAACACTACAAAGACGACGTCAAAGAAGTTACAAACGGTCGTGAAGGTGGATTGATGATCGATGGCTACAATGATATCAAGATGGATGATGTGATTGAGGCCTATGTCATGGAAGAAATCAAACGATAATAGAGAAACGATAGCTCATTTGACTCGTCGTCAACAGCGCCTTGATGAACCTCAGTTCTATCTAAGGCTTATTTCCTAGATTCAAATGGCTCTAGTTCCTCTATCTAAATAGAAATAGCTAGGTCTGCTGGCCTAGCTTTTGGTCCAAAGTAGAGAAAGGAATATCATGGCAAATCATTTCCGTACGGATCGTGTGGGCATGGAAATCAAGCGTGAAGTCAATGAGATTTTGCAAAAGAAAGTCCGTGATCCGCGTGTCCAAGGTGTGACCATCACAGATGTTCAGATGCTAGGTGATTTGTCTGTTGCCAAGGTTTACTACACCATTTTGAGTAACCTTGCTTCGGATAATCAAAAAGCTCAAATTGGGCTTGAAAAAGCAACTGGTACTATCAAACGTGAACTTGGTCGCAATTTGAAATTGTACAAAATCCCAGATTTGACTTTCGTCAAAGACGAATCCATCGAATATGGAAACAAGATTGACGAGATGCTACGCAATCTGGATAAAAACTAAGAAGAGGGGCAACCCTCTTTTTTGGTGGAGGAAAAGGCAATAAAACATGCTGGCGGAATCTTTCCAGAGTTAAACATTATTAAAAAGCTTTATAAAATTTAGCTTGTATGATATTATAGGAAATGAAAGAGTGAGATAAAACGATTTTTCAGCGATAGCCAGTAAGACTGGTATCGTTAATATTTTGAAAGTGTTGTTAAACGAGGGAAGATAATATGGGCCTTATAAAAACTCTTGCTAAAATTTACGGGAATTACTTTTTGACCATGCAAGGTGTAAAAGTAATGAGAACGATAAAGAAAGATGACAATGTTGTTGTCGGTCTAGGTAAACTTTTTATTGCAGACAAGTTAATGGATACGGCTCGGTGGCTCATTAAGCCAGAGGAGAGAGAATGAAATTTTTCTGGACAATTCTTGCCATTATTTTTATTAAACCGATTATTGGGATTTTGAAATTCTTTTGGATGATCATCTCTTTTGCAGTCCAATTGCTGTTTTACAAGATATTATTTAAGCTATTGGATTGGCTCTTTAAACTTTTTTAGGTGGTAATTCAAGTCTAGGAGAACTAGCAGGTTTTGTACTGCTAGTTTTTTAATCTCTTCCCATATGATATAATATAAGCAGTAAAATCATTTTATACTCTTCGAAAATCAAATTCAAACCACGTCAGCTTCACCTTACCGTACTTAAGTACAGCCTACGGCTAGCTTCCTAGTTTGCTCTTTGGTTTTCATTGAGTATTAGAACATACATGGAGGTCGTTATGGACAATATCATCGATGTGTCAATTCCTGTTGCAGAAGTGGTGGATAAGCATCCAGAAGTCTTGGAAATTCTAGTTGAGCTCGGTTTTAAACCGCTTGCTAATCCCTTGATGCGCAACACAGTCGGTCGCAAAGTATCACTCAAACAGGGTTCTAAGCTTGAAGGAACTCCCATGGACAAGATTGTTCGCACTCTGGAAGCGAATGGCTACGAAGTGATTGGGTTAGACTAATGGCAGATGAACGGATTCATGTCCTACGGGATATTTTGTTAGAATTGCATAATGGCGCCTCTCCTGAATCAGTTCAGGAGCGCTTTGATGCGACTTTTACAGGTGTTTCAGCCATCGAGATTTCTCTCATGGAGCACGAGCTGATGAACTCAGACTCAGGTGTCACCTTTGAAGATGTCATGGAACTCTGCGATGTCCATGCCAATCTTTTTAAAAATGCTATTAAAGGTGTCGAAGTAGAGGATACCGAGCATCCAGGTCACCCGGTTCGGGTCTTTAAGGAAGAAAATCTGGCTCTTCGTGCGGCCTTGATTCGCATTCGTAGATTGTTAGATACCTATGAGTCTATGGAAGATGAGGAAATGCTGTCGGAGATGCGCAAGGGTTTGGTCCGTCAGATGGGACTTGTGGGGCAATTTGACATCCATTACCAACGTAAAGAAGAACTCTTCTTTCCTATCATGGAGCGCTATGGACACGATTCCCCTCCTAAAGTTATGTGGGGAGTGGATGACCAGATCAGGGAACTCTTTCAAACAGCTTTAGCGACGGCCAAGTCACTACCTGAAGTGTCGATTCGCAGTGTAAAAGAAGATTTTGAAGCCTTTGCAACAGAGTTTGAAAGTATGGTTTTCAAGGAAGAGTCCATCCTTCTCATGATTCTCCTTGAGTCCTTTACTCAGGATGACTGGCTTCAGATTGCGGAGGAGAGTGACGCCTATGGTTATGCCATCATCCGTCCGTCTGAGAAATGGGTGCCAGAACGTCAGAGCTTTGTTGAGGAAAAGAGTGCAGAGGAGCCTGTACAGTTAGATACGGCAGAGGGTCAAGTTCAACAAGTTATCGATACGCCAGAAGGACAGTTTACCATTACCTTTACTCCTAAGGAAAAGGAAGCAGTGTTGGATCGCCATAGTCAGCAGTCTTTTGGGAATGGCTATCTATCGGTCGAGCAGGCCAATCTGATCCTCAATCACCTGCCCATGGAGATTACCTTTGTCAATAAAGATGATATTTTCCAGTATTACAATGACAATACGCCGGCTGATGAGATGATTTTCAAACGGACACCGTCCCAAGTCGGACGGAATGTCGAACTCTGCCATCCGCCTAAGTACTTGGATAAGGTCAAGACTATCATGAAGGGGCTTCGTGAAGGTACTAAGGATAAGTATGAAATGTGGTTCAAGTCTGAGTCACGAGGCAAGTTTGTCCACATCACCTACGCAGCAGTGCACGATGAAAACGGAGAATTCCAAGGTGTGCTGGAGTATGTTCAGGATATCCAGCCCTACCGTGAGATTGACACGGACTATTTCCGTGGATTAGAATAAGGAGAAAAAATGAGTTACGAACAAGAATTTATGAAGGAATTTGAAGCCTGGGTCAATACCCAGATTATGATCAATGACATGGCGCATAAGGAAAGCAAAAAAGTCTACGAAGAAGACCAGGACGAGCGTGCTAAAGATGCCATGATTCGCTACGAAAGTCGCTTGGATGCTTATCAGTTCTTGCTTGGTAAGTTTGAAAACTTCAAGGCAGGCAAGGGATTCCATGATTTGCCAGATGGCTTGTTTGGTGAGCGAAATTATTAAACGAGATAGATTCTTGATTTTTTACTAAAATCTTGATAGAATATTTATATTAAATCCTTGTCAGAGCAGGGGTTTTTTATTGAAAGGATTTTATCATGTCAAAGAAACTCAATCGTAAAAAACAATTACGAAATAGCCTCCGTCGTGCAGGTGTTTTTTCAAGTACTGTGACTAAGGTTGTAGAAGAGACAAAAAAAGTCGTGAAACGTGCTGAGCAGTCAGCAAGCCAAGCTGGTAAGGCTGTTTCTAAAAAAGTTGAACAAGCAGTAGAAGCTACCAAAGAGCAAGCTCAAAAAGTAGCCAATTCTGTAGAAGATTTTGCAGCAAACTTGGGTGGACTTCCACTTGACCGTGCCAAGACTTTCTATGATGAAGGAATCAAGTCTGCGTCAGATTTCAAAAACTGGACTGAAAAAGAACTCCTTGCCTTGAAAGGAATCGGCCCAGCTACCATCAAGAAATTGAAAGAAAATGGCATCAAGTTCAAGTAATCTTTCTTGTGCCTTGCATTTCCATCAAAATCTTGCTACAATAGAGCCATTAGAGGTGTTTTGAATCCCACATTTTACAGAAAGTGGCGGAGCTGAGAAGTCCACAAATGTGTCAAAACTAGTTGCTAATAGATGAAAAATTGAAATAAAAGTGTCTTTTTGTTTTAAAGACGAGAGTTGCGGGCAACTGCCCGAAATTGGGTGGTACCGCGGATAAATACATTCGTCCCTGTCATGTAGATGGCAGGGATTTTCTTTTGCGTCTTAGTAAAAGGAGGTTGTTATGAAGCAATCTTTTAACACAAGTAAACTGTATTATGGCTTTCCTATTTTCATTTTGGGATATCAGGACCAGAACTTTGAGCAGAATATCACGACTTGCAGTTCCTCTTATAGCTTGGGAGATTGGCTAGTCATCGGTGTCGGAGCTGAGGAAAATGCGGCTGAGCAAATCAAGCATTACCAGAAGTTTACTGTGAATATTCCTGATGAAAATCTCATGCTCGAGATGGAGCAGGCTGGTTTTATCAGTCATTGAGAGAAATTGAAACACCTGGGGCTAGACTACGAGATTTCTGAACGGACTCAGGCACCGATTTTAGAGGACTGTCCAGTAGTATTGGATTGTCAGGTAGATCGGATTATAGAGGAAGATGGAATCTGTCATATCTTTGCCAAGATTATCGAACGACTAGCTGATCCAGAACTTTTGGATGACAAGGGGCATTTTAAAAATGACCGTTTTGCGCCGACTTACTTTATGGGGGACGGCCATCAGCGCGTTTACCGCTATTTAGATGACCGAGTAGACCCTATGGGGAGCTTCATTAAGAAAGCGAGGAAGAAAGATGACAAGAGCTGAGTTACCAGATAAAATTGAAACAGAACGTCTCGTTTTACGAGTCCGCACAGTTGCGGATGCTGAGGCTATCTTTGATTATGCTAGTCGTCCAGAAGTTTCTTACCCAGCAGGCTTTCCGCCCGTCAAGACCTTGGAAGATGAGATTTATTATCTAGCGCATATCCTACCCGAGCGCAATCAAAAGGATAATCTCCCAGCGGGTTACGGGATTGTCGTTAAAGGAACCGATAAGGTCATTGGTTCTGTCGACTTCAATCATCGCCACGAGGACGATGTGCTGGAGATTGGCTATACCTTGCACCCAGACTATTGGGGTCGAGGCTATGTGCGCGAAGCAGCGCGAGCCTTGATTGACCTAGCTTTTAGAGAACTAGGTCTTCACAAGATTGAACTAACTTGCTTTGGATATAACCTTCAAAGTCAACGAATCGCGGAAAAGCTTGGCTTTACCCTCGAAGCTCGCATAAGAGAACGTAAAGATATTCAAGGAAACCGCTGTGATAGTCTGATATATGGCTTGCTGAAGAGTGAGTGGGAGGTGATTTGATGCATCTTTTCATCATTGGTGCTCCGGCCTCAGGAAAAATGACGATTGGTCAAGAGTTATCTCGACTGACAGATGCTACCCTCTTTTATAACCATCAAGCCATCGATTTTGCATTAGAAATCTATCAGGACTTTACAGAGGAAATGTGGGAATTTGTTCGTGGAATCACCTTTTCTTTCCTTGGGGCAAGTGCAAGAAATCAGCGATCAGTAATTTTAACTGATGTAATTGATTTTTCAAATCAGTACCAGCTGATGTATTTAAAGCAAATTCAGGATTTATTGGATAACTTTCATCAAGAGATTCTTTTTGTTGAGTTGGAAACAAGTCTTGAAGAGCGCATACGTCGAAATCGAACGGAGAATCGATTAAAGCACAAACCCTTAAAACGACATATTGAGGTATCTGAAAGAGAAATTTTAGAGACTGCTGAAACACTTCAATTAAATTCTCAACATCAACCGAATGAGTTGCACCACTACTTTAAAATAAATAATACGAATTTGTCAGCAGAAGAAGTTGCTAAGCAAATTCAAAATAAAATGAATACAATAGAGAAAGGACAAACACATGTCTAAAGAACTTTCACCTAAATACAGTCCAGCCGAGGTTGAGGCTGGTCGTTACCAAAAATGGCTTGATGCTGATGTTTTCAAGCCTTCAGGCGATCAAAAAGCCAAGCCTTATTCAATCGTGATTCCACCACCAAACGTAACTGGGAAACTTCACCTTGGTCACGCTTGGGGATACGACTTTGCAGGATATCATCATCCGTCAAAAACGCATGCAAGGCTTTGATACCCTTTGGCTTCCAGGAATGGACCATGCTGGGATTGCAACTCAAGCTAAGGTTGAGGAGCGCTTACGTGGTGAGGGCATTACACGTTATGACCTAGGTCGTGAGAAATTCCTCGATAAGGTTTGGGAATGGAAAGACGAATATGCCACTACTATCAAGGAACAATGGGGCAAGATGGGGCTCTCTGTAGACTACTCTCGTGAGCGTTTCACTCTTGACGAAGGTTTGTCAAAAGCTGTTCGTAAGGTCTTTGTGGACCTTTACAAGAAAGGTTGGATCTACCGTGGTGAGTTTATCATCAACTGGGACCCAGCTGCTCGCACAGCCCTTTCTGATATCGAAGTTATCCACAAGGACGTAGAAGGTGCCTTCTATCACATGAACTACATGCTAGAAGACGGTTCTCGCGTCCTTGAAGTTGCCACAACTCGTCCTGAGACTATGTTTGGGGACGTTGCCGTTGCGGTCAATCCAGAAGACCCACGCTACAAGGACTTGATTGGTAAAAACGTCGTCCTTCCAATCGCTAATAAACTCATCCCAATCGTTGGAGACGAACACGCTGATCCTGAGTTTGGGACTGGTGTTGTTAAAATCACCCCTGCTCATGATCCAAACGACTTCTTGGTGGGTCAACGTCACAACTTGCCACAAGTCAACGTCATGAACGATGACGGAACTATGAATGACTTGGCCTTTGAATTTGCAGGCATGGACCGTTTTGAAGCTCGTAAGGCAGTCGTTGCTAAGCTGGAAGAAATCGGTGCCCTTGTCAAAATCGAAAAACGTGTCCACAGCGTTGGTCACTCAGAGCGTACAGGTGTTGTGGTTGAACCACGATTGTCTACACAATGGTTTGTTAAGATGGACCAATTGGCTAAAAATGCTATTGCCAACCAAGACACAGATGATAAGGTAGAATTTTACCCACCTCGTTTCAACGATACCTTCCTCCAATGGATGGAAAATGTCCACGACTGGGTCATCTCTCGTCAGCTCTGGTGGGGTCACCAAATCCCTGCTTGGTACAATGCTGAAGGTGAAATGTACGTCGGTGAAGAAGCTCCCGAAGGCGACGGATGGACTCAGGACGAAGATGTCTTGGATACTTGGTTCAGTTCTGCCCTTTGGCCATTCTCAACAATGGGTTGGCCTGATGTCGACTCAGAAGACTTCAAACGTTATTATCCAACATCAACTTTGGTGACTGGTTATGATATTATCCCGTTCTGGGTATCTCGAATGATTTTCCAAGGTTTGGAATTTACTGGCAAATCGCCATTCAAAAATGCATTGATTCATGGTCTGATTCGTGACGAGGAAGGCCGTAAGATGTCTAAATCACTGGGCAATGGGATTGATCCGATGGATGTTATTGATAAGTACGGAACAGATAGCCTGCGTTGGTTCCTTTCAAACGGTTCTGCACCAGGTCAAGACGTGCGCTTCTCTTACGAGAAAATGGATGCTTCTTGGAACTTCATTAACAAAATCTGGAACATCTCTCGCTACATCCTCATGAACAATGAAGGTTTGACCCTTGAGCAAGCAACTGCCAATGTCGAAAAAGTGATCAACAAGGAAGCTGGAAATGTCACAGATCGCTGGATACTCCACAACCTCAATGAAACTATCGGAAAAGCTACTGCCAACTTTGACAAGTTTGAGTTTGGTGTCGCTGGACACGTCCTCTACAACTTCATCTGGGACGAGTTTGCGGACTGGTATGTTGAATTGACCAAGGAAGTCCTTTATAGCGACAATGAAGAAGAGAAAGTCATCACACGTTCTGTTCTCCTTTATACTTTGGACAAGATCCTTCGTCTCCTCCACCCAATCATGCCATTCGTGACAGAGGAAATCTTTGGACAAATCTCAGAAGGCTCTATCGTGACAGCAGAATACCCAACTGTCAACCCAGCCTTTGAAGACCTTGTAGCTCACACTGGTGTAGAAAGCCTAAAAGACTTGATCCGTGCCGTTCGTAATGCGCGTGCTGAAGTAAACGTAGCCCCAAGCAAGCCAATCACTATCCTTGTTAAGACAAGCGATAGCGACTTGGAAACCTTCTTTAACAGCAATGTCAACTACATCAAACGATTCACAAATCCAGAACACTTGGAAATCGCATCAAACATCCCTGCACCTGAACTCGCTATGTCAAGCGTCATCACAGGAGCAGAAATCTATCTACCACTCGCTGACCTCCTTAATGTCGAAGAAGAACTGGCTCGCCTCGACAAAGAACTCGCTAAATGGCAAAAAGAACTGGATATGGTCGGCAAAAAACTCTCTAACGAACGCTTCGTAGCCAATGCTAAACCAGAAGTCGTCCAAAAAGAACGCGACAAACAAGCCGACTACCAAGCTAAATACGACGCGACCGTAGTACGTATTGATGAGATGAAGAAACTCGTGAAATAAACATAGAAACACGGTGATGAGCCGTGTTTTTTTGGTATAATAGTGAGGAGAATCTTTCACTATTTTAAAGATATTATTACACAATGATAAACAAGATAAAAATTCATAGTAACATTAACTATAAATTAGATGGAATGAAGGTTTTCTATAAAGAAGAAATTTATAAATAAATATTTTTTAGCAAAGGTAGGATAATATCATGTACAAACTTGAAGATTACCCAGATGTACAAACTTTCATAGAAACATATGTAGCTAAAGGTTTATCAAAAGAAGAGATTTTGTCAAAGTCAAACAACGCCGATTTTATAGAGCCGTTTATTAATAAGGGGGAAAACTGTCAAGACGTTTGGAATACTTTAGTAGAAGAATATTTCATTCGATATGAAAATATCGATATTGTTAAATTAGGGAGAAATAGATCTGAAATAAAAACACCTACAAATAAGGGCTCTAGTTGGAAAAATTATGAATCCAGACTAAAAAAGCAAGGATGGAATTGGAATAGTATTGAAACTCTTAAAAAATCTACTGTTGAAGTCCTGAGCTACTTAAGCAATTCGAAAGAGAACAGTGGAATTTCGAAAGGTTTGGTTCTAGGAAATGTACAGTCTGGTAAAACTGCAAATATGTCCGGGGTAATTTCTATGGCTGCAGATTTAGGATATAATTTTTTTATTGTCTTATCTGGAACTATTGAGAACTTGAGGAACCAGACTGCAAATCGCTTGTATAGTGACGTTAAAGATACAAGAAATTTGAATTGGAGATTAGTGGATAGACCTAACTTAAAAAACAACACCGCTGATCACAAAATATCAACATTTTCATTGGATGAAAATGCTAGAGATAGGTATTTAACCGTATGTCTAAAAAATAAAAGTCGCCTTGAAAATCTAATACGTTGGCTTTACTCAGATGCAAATAAGTCTAGACAATTAAAGATTTTAGTGATTGATGATGAAGCTGACCAAGCAAGTATTAATACTAATAATATAGAAGAACAAGATCCGACAACAATAAACAAACTAATTAGAAAATTGGTTAACAATGATAATGTAAAAGCAATGAATTATATTGCTTACACAGCAACTCCTTACGCAAATATATTAAATGAAACTGATGGAGACTCTCTCTATCCAAAAGATTTTATTGTTGTATTGCCTCAATCAAGTGACTATATCGGACCTGAAGAAATGTTTGGAACATCAGAACCTGAGCAAGTCCAAAAAATTGATATTGTTAGAGAAATAAGTGAGGATGATGTTCAAACTATTAGAAAACTAGGAAAAGGCGAAACAATTGAAATACCAAAATCTTTAGAATCAGCTATTAATTGGTTTATTATTTCAACTGGTGCAATGCGTCATCTAGAATATAGAAAGCCGATTAGCATGCTAATACACACCTCTTTCAAAGTTAATGAGCATGAATTAATTGCTAATGTAGTTACCTCCTATATCAGAAAAATCCGAAAAAATCCTAATGAATTTTTCATAAATCTAAAAGATTTCTATAATAATGAAAAAATAGACTTTAGCAAAGAGAAATTTTTAGAGAATATGAATAATTATAGTAGTCCAGAAGCTGTACCGTCTTATCCTGAGTGGAAAGACATCAGGGAACAGATTGAGAGAATTTTCCGTTTGGATGATAATGAGTATCTAAGTCATGTTCAATTAACCGATGAAGGCGTTCCTAAGTATCACGAAGGTTTTCATATTGCAATTGATAATAGCAAAATGACATCTGCTGATGAAATGATTAGATTGGTTTATCCAAGTTCTATAAATGCTACTAAACTAGCTCCTGCTTTCATTGTGATAGGAGGAAATACTTTATCCAGAGGATTAACTATCGAAGGGTTGGTATCTACGTTCTTTTTAAGAAAAACTAATCAAGCAGATACTTTAATGCAAATGGGACGGTGGTTTGGCTATAGAAAAGGGTATGAAATATTCCCTAGAGTATGGATGGAGTACGACGCGTATGAACGGTTTCAATTCCTATCTCAACTAGACTATGAATTGAGGGAGAATTTAGTAGAGTACTCTAAAAGAAATCTTACTCCAATAGAAGTTGCTCCAAAAATAAAAAATTCTCCAGACTATCAGTTAGTCAGAATTACTTCAGTTAATAAAATGCAATCTGCTATTTCGGCTGAATTTAATTTTTCTGGCTTTAATTCTCAAACTGTTTTTTTTAAAGACGATATAGAACAATTAGCTCATAACTTCCGTTTAACTGAAACATTTCTAAATTCACTTGGAACACCTCAAAAGTCTACAGCTTCAGATTCTAAACTAGTTTGGAAAGATATTGACTCAGTTCAAGTTGAAAATTTTTTACAAGAATATCAGGTTATTTCCGAAGATAAACGGATGGCAACAATAATTAATCTAATTGAATGGTTGAAAGAAAATAATCATACAATTAATGACTGGAATATTGTATTATCAAGCAAAGGAAAAATTGAATTGGCAGATGTTGATAGCGATTGGAATATTCATGGTTATAATCCTAAGGGAGTGACACGGACGAAATTAGTTCCCGGTAGTAAAGGAGAGATTGTTTCAATTGGTGTATTGCGTCAACCTGATGATTTGATTGCTGATATTGATGAACTTAATCCTAATGAGAAGAAAGTTGTGAAAATGGATGATATTCGCGAGTTGAGAATTACTAAAGGATTTGAGAAAACTCCTTTACTAGTAATTTATAGAATTGATAAGGATAGTGAACCAGCAAATAAACTATCCAAACGAAGAGAGAAACTAAACTTCAGTCATGATATAATTGGGATAAATATTTTGATACCAAGTTTTCTTGATGTTCCAACAAAAAATATTACAACGCAATTGATGCCGTTGATTAAAGCTATTGATGATTAAGGGAGATAAAATATTGAAAATAAAAATTGCTACAGATGATCCTCAAAGCATGGCTCAGGATGGTGCCTCAATATTGCGATCTCTTCAAAATAAATCCATACCATTGCTTGATTTAATAGTGCGCGAATCAATTCAAAACAGTTTAGATGCTGGAATTGACGGTATAGGAAAAACAAGAGTTGATTTTCATTTTGGAGATTTTGATGCGGATAATTTAGCTAGACATCTTGAAGGAGTATCTGATGAACTTTTATCAAACTACTGCAATAAAACAAAATTTTTAGCGATATCTGATAAAAACACTTTTGGATTGACGGGAGCTGTATCAGGAGATTCTCATGATGATTTAGTCAATTCCAACTTTCACAAACTGGTTTTTGGAATAGGTAAGAATCAGGAAAAAGAAGGTGCAGGTGGTAGTTGGGGATTAGGAAAAACTAGTTTTTTCAGAGTAGGAAACGGAATAGTTATTTATTATACCAGAATAAAAACAGCAGATTCTTACGAAGAGAGATTAATAGGGTCTTTAATAGAAAACAATAAATTGGAAGATAGGTTACTACCGAAATCAAACAGAGGGATTGCTTGGTGGGGGGAAGAGGGAAGTAATAATCAAATTCTGCCCATCACAGATACTGATAAAATAAAAGAGATTTTAAACTTATTCAATCTTAAACCTTACCAAGCAAATGAGACGGGGACAACAATCCTTATACCGTTTCTGAGAGAAGATATTTCTGATTTACAAAATAATGGCTCATCATATTATTGGACGAATAATTTAGAATCATCAATAAAATTGTCGATTTTAAGATGGTATTTCCCTAGATTAATGAATATGACATATAGGAATCATTTTAATTCTAATATGCTTGTATGTTCCGTCAATGAAGAAACTATTAATGTCGAATCTGAAGTTATATTTAATATTTTCCAAAAGCTATATAATTCAGCATTATTGGGATATTCTATGGCCGATAAAATTGTTGTTCATCCTATTAAACTTAGTAGAAAAGCTTGCGAAGATACCAATAAACCTCTAGGTTTTATAGCTTATATAGAAGCTTCGGAAGAGGATTTAGAAATGTGTCCTCCAAATAATTGTCCTTCTCCTTTAGCATATTTAGGTAAAAGTTCATTGACAGAAGCTTCAAACGAAATTAAAATCTTTTCGTATTGTAGACAACCTGGTATGATTGTAGAATACGACTCAGATAATTCTTGGTTACCTAGCTCCAAAATTCTTGAAGATAAACGTATGTTAATTTCAATTTTTGTTCCAGTCTCTAAAGAAAAACTTTCCTCTAGATTTTATCCCAATTCCCCTACTATAGAGTCATATTTACGAAGTATAGAAAATGCTGACCATGCTAATTGGCTTGATGAAAATGGGTTTACTCTTATAAAGAGATTAAAAGGTGGAATTCGTAATTCTATTCTTACTGATTTTGAAGAAAATGAACTTTCAGAAACAGGAACTGAAACAAGTAGACTATCAAAAGTGTTAGGAAAATTTCTTCTCCCTCCAACAGGATATGGTAAAAATTCAAGTTTAGATATTAATAGCGAAAATCGACAAAGTAGAAATGCCGGACTCAAATGTAGTTTATCCATCAGTTCTGTTAATATTGTCGATGGAATGAAAGTGATTTTGAAAGTTAAGGTTAGGGTACCTAAAAATCATAAAGCAAAGGTCAAGCTTCTCCTTGAAACTCAAGACGGTCATATTGATTATAATAAATGGCATGCTGACTTTGAAGATATTCCATATCCATTTAGTATTACCTCAGTTAAAGATTTGAATGATTCTTATTTTAAAAATTTAAATGATTTTATAAATCAAGGAGAATTCGTACTTCCGCTTGTTGATCAAGATATTAGGACTGAGCTAGAAATTATTGTCCTTAAAAATTCAAATCAGTATAGACCGACGATGATTATCACTCAGTAAAAGGGAGAAACAATATGAATACTTTTAACTTATTTAAACAAATTGATGAAGAGTTAGAAGAAAAAATTGGCCTTAATATCAGTGATTATTTTCTAAATTATGATACTGATATAGAAAAAAAGAGATTCTTAACTCTGTTGAGCCAAATACCATTCAAATAATGTCTGACCTTGATAGCAGTTGGACAGCAGATTATGACAACTTAACGATTAAGCAAACAATAAAAATTGAGAATCCTTCATACTTATTCGGGCCCGACGGAGTTACTTTGGAGAAAAACAAGCTCGGAATTGGTGTGCATGTTCATTCTAGAACTTCAATGTTTCAGGAAACTATTGCAATGGCTGAAGTTTGTAAAAATGACATACCTCTGTCATATGATTTGGTTTATTCATTTCCAAAAGGAAAATTAAGAGGAAAAGTACATCTAGAAACATTTTTTTATGTTAAAGAATTAAATGAAACTTATCCTACACATGCAGATTTACAAGGTATGCGAGTTTCTCAAAAGAATATTTCAGAACTCATCTTGATTATCGATGGCTCGGGTTCTATGTTCCCTATTGGAGAATTTGAAGAAAAGAATGGTCCACTATGGAAATTAAAAATTAACAATTTCAATCCCGCTGAAGATTTATTTTCAACTGACAATATAAATTTGTTACTCAACAGATCCCATAGTCTATTTAAGCAATTGAAAGAACGCAAGACGGCTCTTAGTAAAGGACTTATGTCAGAAATTGTTTCTCAAGCCATGTCTCTCATTATCGACAAGGTCATAAAAGAGACTGAAGATGATGACATTGTCTCGGATTCAGCTGATGGAACTATTCTTTCAATTGTTAATTACTGGATTTCTGTTTTTGAAGTTGATACTAGTGATAGTGTGCGTATTTCAAACTCGTTAAAACTAGCCTTAGAACAAATTTTATCAGAGGAGTAATTAATGATACATTGGGAACAAATTAATTATGATATTGCCAAAGCTACTGTCGAATATAATTCATTAAATAACATAAATCCAATTGCTATTACAACTAATTTGAGTTCAGAATTTAAACATATTAGAAATCTCTTAATACAAGCTCGAGATGACATTTTTGATGAGTATCATTTAGATGCTGCTGAAAAGTTGGGGTATACTTTTGAT
The DNA here is from genome assembly GCA_000385835.1 of Streptococcus mitis 13/39. Classification (GTDB taxonomy): domain Bacteria; phylum Bacillota; class Bacilli; order Lactobacillales; family Streptococcaceae; genus Streptococcus; species Streptococcus mitis_AI. The sequence continues at coordinate 62,281 of AQTU01000009.1, forward strand.
TTATTATTTGCAATTAAATTATATGAAATACTAGGGACAAATAATAATTTTTGTAATAGAGTAGCCTCAGATGATGACGTTTGGAGATTTTTATCAATTAGAGTTATTCCAGACATAGTTCATAGCCGATGGGGAATGAATGAAACAAGATATATAACTTCTAGAAGAATTTGGCTAAAAAATATATGGTGGTACATACATTTGTCTTGGAATGGCAGTTCGAAAAGAACATATGAGATATTAAAAAATAATACGACAGATACGATTCAGCAATTAGTTGAACGACCAAGTGTTGGTTACTACGTTTCCTTATATAGAGAAATTATGTTTCAATATTCTACAATCAATGATCCTAGTAGATTTTTGTTTCGAAAGGTTCTTAAGTTAAATACAGCACTTTTACCAGTAACATATCCTGAACTTATTCCAGGTGGTATTACGGAATATGTCAGATATCTTTTTAGAAAGGTTCAATAGTTTTGCTAATTTTAAATAATATCTTTGAACATATTTTTTTGAAGAACGTTAATCAAATTAAGCGAATACGTATTTTAACAGGATATACTTCAGGATTTTTTTTAAAGTTTTTTATTAAAGAATTTCCTAATATACCTATAGATGTCTATATAGGTATGGCACAACAAGGGATTAAAAAGAATGATCATGATATATACTTAAAACTTTCTAAAGAAAGCAGTTTTAATTTGTACTATCAAGTTGCTGGAAAAGATACTCATATGAAACTATTTGAAATTGAATATTTTAATCATAAAGAGACATATGTTGGTTCAGCAAACTTTTCTTTCTCTGGGATGTTTGAGCAGAATGAGCTAATGACACTAGTAGATTCAGTTTGTGATTCATTATTTTTGGATCAATTTAATAGATCAATAGAAGTAAGTGATCCTAAGGCAGTTGGATTACTCTTAGATTGTGATGAAGATTATATCGGAACAGATGACATTTCAATAACTGATGAAAATCAAGTTCGGTACAGTCGTATCTGCAAACCTTATACTATATCATTTCGTCGTAATTCTGTCTTTTTAAGTAAGTTTCAAGTCCCCCTAGTTACAGATACACTTAACTGTAAAATTTATAATAAAGATGGTAAAACAATTATTCGTTTTCCAAGTAGTTTTAGAGTAAGAACGAAGTTTCCAATCAATAAGAGAATTAGCTTATTCTATGAGAATATTGAATTAAAATGTGTTGTCCATGGTAAATTCAATAGTAAGTTGCAATTTGAAAATCAAAAATTAGAAGAAATATTAATAGAAAAATTCCAATGCAGTTTGGATCTACTAGAACAGAAATTACTCGATTTTGGTGTTTCACATTTGCTTTTTTCAAGAATTAATGAAACTGAGTATATTATTTCTTTTTAAAACAAAAATATAGGAGAATTTATAGGAGGTTTGTAAATTGTGTTGAAAATGATTGAGACATTCAGCGGTATAGGAAGCCAAGCGCAAGCTTTAAAAAATTTAGAAATTGATCATAAAGTAGTCGCGATTGCTGAATGGGATATTAATGCAATGTATGCATACGATATTTTACATAATGGGGAACAAGATATAAAAAGTCTAAGACACCATACGAAAGAATCATTAATTAAATTTCTTTCAAAACATAACTTATCTAGCAATGGGAAAAATCCTATAAGCTTAAAAGCTTTAAAATCAATGTCTATAGCTCAATTAAAAGCTATATATATTTCTATAAAAAGAAATAATAATTTAGTTGACATATCGGAAATACATGCTCAAGATTTACCCGATGCAGATATCTTGACCTACTCTTTTCCCTGCCAAGATTTATCAATTAGTGGATACTGGCATAATAATACAAGCGGTATTGATAGAGATGCTGAAAATCGTTCAACTTTATTATGGGAAATCGAGAGAATTTTACAAGAATATGTTGCATCTCAAAAAAACCTACCTCGATTTCTACTAATGGAGAATGTTAGTAATATTTTGTCAAAAAGACATATTGGTAATTTTAATGAATGGAAAGAATTTCTATGTAATATAGGATATATAAATAAAGTTTATACTCTAGATGCTAGAAATTTTGGAGTTCCACAATCAAGAGAACGAACATTTATGATTAGTATCTTGTCTGAAAATTCTAAAGAGCATGAAGTAATAACAGATTATCTAAGTAAAAATGATTTACAAACATATAAAACTGAAAAGAGTACGAGTCTAAGTGATTTTTTAAGATTAGATTACTCTATTGATAAATATAAACAAGAAGCAATTGAAAGTACTCCTAGATTTACAGAGTCTAGAAAAAAAATCTTTTATGATAATATTGTACTTGCCACAGGTACTGAGGTTCATGAGTCTACAGCTAAGACCGTAACTACTAAACAAGATAGAAATCCCAATTCCGGGATTATTAAATATGATAAAAATAACTATTTGGTAAAGCGAAACATTTATTATCGAAACTTAACTCCAAGAGAATGTTTTATGCTGATGGGATTCAAGGAAGAACAATATGAGTTATTATTATCTAATAATTTTATGAATAAAAAGGGAACTATGTTTTTAACTCCAAGTAAATTAAATAAAATGGCTGGAAATAGTATTGTCGTTCCGATTCTTGAAAAAATTTTTGAACAGCTTGAAGATATTCGAAAAGAATTATCATCTTTAACAAAATCAGAATTATAAATTAAACTAAAAAGTATTCTTTAGGTTAGATGAAACTATTAGCCCAGTTAAGAGTATCTAGTTCATTTGGAGCTAACCAAGTTGAATTTTGGTGTTCAAGTAATTCAAGATTTCCTGATATTAGCTTTGCAGGGTAGGTCTTCATGACAACTGTCCCAAAATTATAATCATATGAAGCTTCATTGATGTAAGAAACAATCTCAATTTCAGAATTTAATTCTTCTTTAATTTCGCGGATTAGAGCTTGTTCAGGTGATTCTCCTATTTCTAATTTTCCACCTGGAAATTCCCAGAAACCACCCAAACTTTTACCTTCGGGTCTTTGTGCACAAAATATTTTTCCATCTTGTTCTATAGCTGCTGCAACAACATTTATTATTTTTTTTGACATAAGCTACCTCCAAGTAATATTTTAACAAATATTTTTAAATTTACCATGTGATAAAATCAATTGATTTTACTCAATAAATCACAGACAAATCTATTTTAACCTTTGACTATTCTGCAAAATTATCGTAAAATAAAGAGTAAATGATAAAATGAGGTCAGAGTCTGTTTGCTCTGGCGATAGTAGTATAAATGAGGAGAAACGCTTTGGAATTAGAAGTATTTGCTGGGCAAGAAAAAAGTGAGCTATCTATGATTGAGGTAGCGCGTGCTATTTTGGAACTTCGTGGTCGCGACCATGAGATGCATTTTAGCGATCTTGTAAACGAAATTCAAAACTACCTTGGAACATCAAATAGCGATATCCGCGAAGCTTTGCCTTTGTTCTACACAGAGTTGAACTTTGACGGTAGCTTCATCTCACTTGGGGACAACAAATGGGGTCTTCGTTCATGGTATGGTGTAGACGAAATCGACGAAGAAATCATCGCTCTTGAAGAAAGTGACGACGATGAAGTAGCACCAAAAGCTAAGAAAAAACGTGTCAATGCCTTTATGGATGGTGATTCAGATGCCATTGACTACAACGCAGATGATCCAGAAGACGAAGATGCATACGAAGCTGATCCAGCTCTTTCATATGATGATGAAAATCCAGATGATGAGAAAAATGAAGTGGAAGCTTACGATGCAGAAATCAACGAAATCGCCCCTGATGACTTGGGTGAAGACGTGGATCTCAACGAAGAAGACGACGAGTTTTCAGACGATGATTCTGAAAACACCGAAGAATAAAAGTTAGCTATTGACAATTATCCTATTTTTAGGTATCATATTGTTCGGGCACCTCTTTTAGAGGTCGGAGCTCCCTAGTTCTTAGGGAGCTATTTTTGTTTTTTCAAGAAGTTATCTTCTTGTATTTTAGTTGTGAATCTGGTGCAGTCGTCCCAGATTATTCTTATTAATAGGGTCTTGTTTTCTATGTCCCCTAGTAGTTAGCAAGACCTTGAGCATTTTAGAAAGAGGAATCTATGTCTACGAAATATATTTTTGTAACTGGTGGTGTGGTATCGTCTATTGGGAAAGGGATTGTTGCAGCGAGTCTGGGCCGTCTCTTGAAAAATCGTGGTCTCAAAGTAACCATTCAAAAGTTTGACCTTATATCAATATCGATCCGGGAACTATGAGCCCTTATCAGCACGGGGAAGTTTTTGTGACAGATGACGGAGCAGAGACAGATTTGGACTTGGGTCACTATGAACGCTTCATCGATATCAATCTAAACAAATATTCCAACGTGACAACTGGTAAAATTTACAGTGAAGTTCTTCGTAAGGAACGCCGTGGAGAATACCTTGGGGCAACTGTTCAAGTTATTCCTCATATCACAGATGCCTTGAAAGAAAAAATCAAGCGTGCCGCTCTAACGACAGACTCTGATGTCATTATCACAGAAGTTGGTGGAACAGTAGGAGATATCGAGTCCTTGCCATTCCTAGAGGCCCTTCGTCAGATGAAGGCAGATGTGGGTGCGGACAATGTCATGTATATCCATACAACCCTCCTTCCTTACCTCAAGGCCGCTGGTGAAATGAAAACCAAACCAACTCAACACTCTGTCAAAGAATTGCGTGGTTTGGGAATCCAACCAAATATGTTGGTTATTCGTACAGAAGAGCCAGCTGGTCAAGGAATTAAAAACAAACTGGCCCAGTTCTGTGATGTGGCACCAGAGGCTGTTATCGAGTCTTTAGATGTTGAACATCTTTACCAAATTCCATTAAACTTGCAGGCACAAGGTATGGACCAAATTGTTTGTGACCACTTGAAACTAGACGCACCTGTAGCGGATATGACAGAGTGGTCAACTATGGTGGACAAGGTCATGAACCTCAAGAAACAAGTTAAAATTTCCCTTGTCGGTAAGTATGTTGAGTTGCAAGATGCCTACATCTCAGTGGTCGAAGCCTTGAAACACTCTGGTTATGCCAATGACGCAGAAGTGAAAATCAATTGGATTAATGCCAATGATGTGACAGCAGAGAATGTGGCAGAGCTCTTGTCTGATGCAGATGGAATCATCGTACCAGGTGGTTTTGGCCAACGTGGTACGGAAGGAAAAATCCAAGCCATCCGCTATGCGCGTGAGAATGATGTTCCAATGTTAGGTGTTTGCTTGGGAATGCAGCTGACTTGTATTGAGTTTGCTCGTCACGTTTTAGGACTCGAAGGTGCCAATTCTGCAGAGCTTGCACCAGAAACAAAATACCCTATCATTGATATCATGCGTGATCAGATTGACGTTGAGGATATGGGAGGAACCCTTCGCTTGGGACTTTATCCATCTAAGTTGAAACGTGGCTCTAAGGCAGCGGCTGCTTATCACAATCAAGAAGTGGTGCAACGCCGTCACCGTCACCGTTATGAGTTTAACAATGCCTTCCGTGAGCAGTTTGAGGCAGCAGGCTTTGTCTTTTCAGGAGTTTCTCCAGACAATCGTTTGGTAGAAATTGTGGAAATTCCTGAAAATAAATTCTTTGTAGCGTGTCAGTATCACCCTGAACTGTCAAGCCGTCCAAATCGTCCAGAAGAACTCTACACTGCCTTTGTCACTGCAGCAGTTGAGAACAGTAATTAGCCAAATCAGAACCTTTGAGAAGAATCTCAGAGGTTTTTTACTTGCTTTTCTGCTGCTTCCTCATTTGTCCTAAAGCCTTTTTTGTGTTAAAATGAATGGTATGAAAGCTAAAAAAATGTGGATGGCGGGTCTGACCCTGCTTGGTATTGGGAGCCTTGTCCTTGCTACGAAAAAAGTTGCAGATGACCATAAGCTCATGAAGACTCAGGAAGAGTTGACAGCGATTGTACGAGACCATTTTTCAGACATGGGGGAAATTGCGACCCTCTATGTTCAAGTCTATGAAAGCAGTCTAGAGAGCTTGGTTGGTGGCGTCATTTTTGAGGATGGCCGTCATTATACCTTTGTCTATGAAAATGAAGATTTAGTCTATGAGGAGGAAGTCTTATGATACAACCAGCAAGTTTAGAAGAATTAGCATCTTTAGTAGAAAAAGATGGCAAGAAAGTCTTTCTTTTTGTAGCAGACTGGTGTGGCGATTGTCGTTATATCTATCCTGCCTTGCCAGAAATTGAGGAGACCAATCCAGAGTTCACCTTTATTCGGGTGGACCGGGACCAGTATATGGATTTAGCTAAACTCTGGGATGTTTACGGGATTCCTAGCCTGGTTGTTCTAGAAAAGGACAAGGAAATTGGTCGTTTTGTTAATCGCGACCGTAAAAGCAAGCAACAAATCAATGACTTTTTAGCAGGACTGAAATAGGAGAAAAGAGAAATAATGATTTTTACATATAATAAAGAATATGTCGGTGATGTCCTTATGGTCATCGTGAAAAATAGCGGAGATGCCAAACTGGATGTGGAGCGCAAAGGCAAGGTAGCCCGTGTTTTCCTCAAAGAAAACGGTGAAACAGTGGCCTGGAATATTTTCGAAGTTTCCAGTTGGTTTGAAATTGCAGAGCGCGGTCAAGTCTTTTTATCAGATGAGCAAGTCGCTCGTTTGAACCAAGAATTGCAGGTGGAAGGCTTTGCAGAAGAAATTATCAATGACAAAGAACCTAAGTTTGTTGTCGGTGAGATCATCGAGATGGTAGCTCATCCAGATAGTGACCACCTCAATATCTGCCAAGTTGCAGTCGCAAGTGATAAGACTTTGCAAATTGTTGCAGGTGCTCCTAATGCGCGTGTCGGTCTGAAAACCATTGTCGCTCTTCCAGGTGCTATGATGCCAAAAGGCAACCTCATTTTTCCAGGCGAGCTTCGAGGTGAAAAGAGTTTTGGCATGATGTGTAGCCCTCGTGAATTGCACCTCCCAAATGCTCCGCAAAAACGTGGTGTTATTGAGTTATCAGAAGACCAAGTTGTCGGAACACCATTCGACCCAGCGAAGCACTGGACTGCCTAAGAAATTGTCAGTATCTGACAGACCAGCTAGAAGGAAATAAGATGGCAAAAAATGTTGTAATTACAGGAGCGACATCAGGTATTGGTGAAGCAATTGCGCGTGCTTATCTGGAGCAGGGTGAGAATGTCGTTCTAACTGGACGAAGGATAGACAGACTAGAAGCCCTCAAGTCAGAGTTTGCAGAGGTCTTTCCAAATCAAACCGTCTGGATTTTTCCCCTAGATGTGACGGATATGACTATGGTGAAAACCGTCTGTGCAGGTGTTCTAGAAACAGTAGGACAAATTGACATCTTGGTAAATAACGCTGGACTAGCTCTAGGTTTAGCACCTTATCAGGACTATGAAGAACTGGATATGTTGACCATGTTGGATACCAATGTTAAGGGCTTGATGGCAGTCACTCGCTGTTTCTTGCCAGCAATGGTAAAAGCTAATCAGGGGCATATTATCAATATGGGGTCGACCGCAGGAATTTATGCCTATGCAGGTGCAGCTGTCTATTCAGCGACCAAGGCAGCAGTTAAGACTTTTTCAGATGGACTGCGAATTGATACCATTGCAACGGATATCAAGGTGACAACCATTCAGCCTGGAATTGTCGAAACAGATTTTTCGACGGTACGTTTTCATGGTGATAAAGAGAGAGCTGCGTCCGTTTACCAAGGAATAGAAGCCTTGCAAGCTCAGGATATTGCAGACACAGTGGTCTATGTGACCGGTCAACCTCGTCGTGTGCAAATTACAGATATGACCATTATGGCCAATCAACAGGCGACAGGTTTCATGGTTCATAAAAAATAAAAAATTTTCTCGAAAAGTTACAAATTTCTGTAATTTTTTTTGATTTCCTACGAATAGATAAGTAGGAGGAAGAAAATATGTATAATAAAGTTATCTTAATCGGACGCTTGACGTCTACACCAGAATTGCACAAAACCAACAATGACAAGTCAGTAGCGCGAGCAACTATCGCTGTAAATCGTCGTTACAAAGACCAAAATGGGGAGCGCGAAGCTGATTTTGTTAATATGGTCCTATGGGGCAGACTAGCAGAAAGCTTAGCAAGTTACGCAACCAAAGGCAGTCTCATTTCCGTTGATGGGGAATTGCGTACTCGTCGCTTTGAGAAAAATGGTCAGATGAACTATGTGACCGAAGTACTTGTCACAGGATTCCAACTCTTGGAAAGTCGTGCCCAACGTGCCATGCGTGAAAATAACGCAGGCCAAGACTTAGCGGACTTGGTTTTGGAAGAGGAAGAACTACCATTTTAATCATTAAAAAGTCTGAGTTGG